>CABYZM010000029.1 GCA_902523435.1 uncultured SAR116 cluster alpha proteobacterium | reverse complement strand
GACTGAATTTGAGCGCACTAGAATAACTTCTGGTGCAGATTTATCAACTGGCGAAGCACTTCAAGCTGGCTTACTAAATGAGGTCATAGGAGCTTTGGCCCGTCAGACATTGTATCTGGCAGAAGCCAACGAATTGGGCGTTACATCCACAAGAGAAATGCAAAAAAAAGCGATCAGCCGAGAGCCAGCGTTCCGCGATGAGAATGGCCAGTTTTCTGATTTCAAGTTCAGACAAACTCTTGCACAGGCTAGGCTGAATGAAACAGATTTTTTGACGCGGCTGTCAAAGTCATTATTACAGGATCAAATAGAGGTCAGTCTCATTACTGCCGGCGCCTTCCCTACTGCCTTTACAGGGCAGCTGTCGGCTTTTCGCCTTGAAGAACGCACAGCGACATTGAAAGAAATTTCAATTGCTGATCAGGCTATCATAGCACCGTCAGATGCCGACCTTTCTTCTTATTTCGACAAAGAGCAGGAAAATTATCACGCTCCTGCCCTGCGCAGTTTTGATGTTGTTTTTCTCTCCCCTAACCAGCTAGAAAACAAAATTTCTTTATCTGATGAGGAGCTGCGGGCCGCATTCGATTTGCGAAAGGATGAATTCGTTACACCAGAACGCCGCGGTCTTCGGCAAATGGTTTTTGACACAGAACAGGATGCATCTGCTGCCCTGGCGGATCTTACCGCAGGCAAATCATTTGATGACGTAGCGAAGGACAGGCTGCTATGGACAACAAGCGATACCAATTTAGGAAGTGTGACGAGAGCTGACTTAACGGACGAACTAGCCGACTTAGTCTTCTCAGTAGCTATCAATACACCTGCCGGGCCTATTGAAACCGCGTTTGGGTTTCACCTCGTTCTGATTGACCAGATAGAGCCGGGAACTGAGGCCAGTTTTGATGAGGTTAGAGAGCAAATCGCCTCAACCCTAATCGCTGAACAAGCCATCGATTTGGTTTATGATTATGCTAATCAACTTGAAGATAGCTTAGGCGCAGGAGCCAATCTAACCGAAGCTGCCGCTCAGCTGAGTATAGATGTGGGCCAAATTGAAAACATAGACAGAAACGGCCTTGATATAGATGGTAATCAGATCACCAATTCGTTCGGAGATTTAGCATCAGACAGCTTGTTTCTCCAGCTAGCGTGGGAGCTGGAGCTGGACGCGATCAGCACAGTTGTTGAGACAGTTGATGACAGCTTTTTTGTGGTTCAGCCAGTTGCTGAAGCAGACAGCCGAAGCCGTTCGTTTGATGAAATTAAGAACCGCCTGCAAGCTGATTGGACTAGAGAACAGGCATTCAAATTAGCGCAAGAAAAAGCTAAAATGGTGGTGGCTGACGCTGACAAATATTTTACTAACCAACCAGCAACTTTACCCTTTCAGCGATCTGGAAGTGGTCTTGATCACGCCGCTGCCGGCTTAATCGCTCAGGCAGCTTTCTCTCAAGCTGTTGGACATGCCCAAATGGTTGAAACAGGTGAGAGCATTATAGTTGTTCGTACAGACACTGTCACACCTGCTCCAAGGAAGGAGCAGTTAGATATGAGCGAAACCATGCAAGCCGGGCTTAACCGCCTTGTAAAAGCGGATATCGCTTCTGCTTTTGCTCTGGCGTTATCAGAAACCTATCAGCTTGAATTAAATCCTATACTTGTTCAGCAGGTTCTAGTCGGCCAAGTGGGCCAGTAAGCCAGCAAATAAAAGACTGACCTAAAATTAATTAAACAGATGAAAGGACAGGCGATGAGCGAACGATCAGCCCGCCTTGCCCATAATGACCGCCAGAACTGCGAGGCGCTGTTCGCTAAAGGGGTGAACCAGATCATCTACCGTACCCTTGTTGCCGATACGCAGACACCTGTTGGCATGATGATGAAATTATCTGAAAAACAGACCCACCACTGTCTTCTAGAGTCAGTAGAGGGCGGGGAGGTTAGAGGTCGCTTTTCTGTCGTTGCTCTGAAACCAGACCTTATTTGGCAGTGCAAGAAAGAAAAGGTTTTCGTCAACAGAACAGCGCAAACCAAACCAGAAAATTTTGTTGAACTGTCCAACGAGCAACCCCTTGGTAGTCTGCGCCAACTCATCGCTGAGAGCTGGATGGATAACACACATCCACTTCCGCCAATGGCTGCTGGCCTTTTTGGATATCTAGGCTATGACATGATAAGGCATGTTGAAACCTTGCCAGATGAAAACCAAGATAAACTTGATGTTTATGATTCTGTTTTGATGCGCCCATCAGTAGTCGCTATTTTTGATCGGCTGAAGGACACAATTACCTTATGTTATCAAATTAGACCTACTGACTTTGAAACAGCCAAAAGCGCATGGAACACAGCTAATTATGAACTTGATTTGATTGAATCTAGTCTTCAAGCCCCGCTACCTGTTATACCAGCTGTGCCTGATCATGTTGATGTCAGCACACCTCAGAGTAATCTGTCTAAAGACAGGTTTTTTTCAATGGTTCGCAAAGCAAAAGAATATATAAAATCAGGTGACATTTTTCAGGTTGTTCTCTCACAAAGATTTACAATTCCGTTCAGCCTGCCTTCATTTGCACTTTACCGCAGCTTAAGAAGGCTGAATCCATCACCCTTCCTATTTCATTTTAACCTCGGAGAAGTCGCCATTGTTGGCTCAAGTCCTGAAATCCTGGTGCGCCTGCGTGATGATGAGGTCACCATCAGGCCAATTGCAGGAACACGTCCACGTGGCCAGAATGAGGAAGAAGATAAGAAAAATGCGGCCGATCTGCTGTCAGATATTAAAGAGCGAGCAGAGCATCTGATGTTGCTTGATTTAGGTCGAAATGATGTTGGCCGTGTTGCACGACCTGGAACAGTTCGGGTTGTTTCAAATTTTGAGATTGAATTATACAGTCATGTTATGCATATCGCTTCTGAGGTTCGGGGTAAAATCAGACCAGAATGTGATGTTATTGACGCTCTTGTTGCAGGATTTCCAGCAGGAACCGTCTCTGGTGCACCAAAAATCAGAGCTATGGAAATTATAGATGAACTAGAAGTGGACCGGCGCGGTATTTATGCTGGTGCTATAGGTTACATCAGTGCTGCAGGTGAAATGGATAGTTGTATTGCCTTACGCACCGCTGTTATAAAAAACAATAAGATGCATGTTCAGGCAGGCGCAGGCATTGTCTATGATTCAGTTGAACAATCTGAATTTGAAGAATGCCAGAATAAGGCACGCGCCCTGTTGCGAGCGGCACGTGATGCGATCCAATTTGACCAAAATGGGTGATATGTCGCTGCACGGCATTAATTTTGCATCGGTCATAAATACATTTTGCGTTGCTGCGAAGGCACAAGCCACGGTTATGTTGTTATTTCGGAAACTATTTGTAATTTTCACATCTCTTTTTACAGTTTTGCCTCTTGGAGCGCAGGCTGAACTGCAGCTCGATACTTGGAAAGTATACGGCCAAATGGCTGAACAAAGCGCGATCTGTGCGAACTTTTCAAAACTGATGGAATCGCAATCTATTCTTAATCCTGATTTGGGTGCTTTATGGCAGGAAAGGCGAAAATTTGCGGGAGCTGTTATCCGGAAAGCTATATTTATGGAACTGAATCGAGAGAGTTCAGAAGCTGAAATTGATAATCTAATCGCCAGCTATCAAGATTGGGTTTTGTCCAGCTTGATGATCGATCATAAAAATAAATCCTTTAAAAACAGTAACCTACCAGAAAAAACTGAAACTAACAGTCATAAGATAATTGCATTGATGAACAGCCAGTGCAAAAACCTATTTCAACAGGGTGATGAGATGATTCGTAATCAAAGACCAGACCTGGCATATTTGCTTCAAAACGATTCAGAAACTCAGGTAAAGCCGCAAAACAGCCCAACTGAAGAAACTCCCACTCTAAAAGTAAAGCCGCAACATAGCTTCTCTGCAAAGAGTGCTGTTGTGAAAACAGATCAGACTGTTAATCAAGAACCATCATCAACAGGCAAAGCTTTAAAACTATCCATTGGCGGTGGAAGCAACTTAATGCTAAATCTGCCTGGGCAAAATCCCTCTTCATCAAGTCAAGAACCATTCCGAGCTGTGTCTAACAACGCTGAAATAAAAACAAAAAAATTAAATGGCTCATTGCCAACAAAACTTGTTCAAATAAGCGGCCCTGCTCCACGTCCTGACCAAGTGAAGATAAAAGATCTTTCTCAGTCAAGTGTTGTTAAGACTGTAATTTCTGGTAGCGCAGCAACTTCTGCTACTTCTCCTGAGTTGATGCCTAGAAATACTGGGCAGCTCAATAAACAAGAAAACCAAGAGGCAAAACTTCACTTGCGCACAAATGTAAGAGGCCTATCCAGCAAGATTAAACTGTCAATAGAAAGATTATCCGAGTTACTGGAAAAGCAGGCGGAAGCCAATATGAATTTAATTGTCCCAGGACAACCAATAAATAACCGAGTTGAACAGAAATCCGGAAATTACATTGCCCAATTGGGGGCTTTTGCCCAACTTGAAAATGCCAAAGCAGAAAAAAAACGTCTGGAGACTAAGTTTTCTGCTCTTTTTGCCAAACTGCCCATACATATTGTTGAAATCACTAATGCCGGCCCACGATTCTATCGCATTCAGACAACAGGTCTCAGTCAAAAACATATAAAAACATTATGCGATATGATGTGGCCACATAAAATTGCTTGCCTCGCCAAACGTTAAAAATCTCATTAAACGCCAATAACAATTCAAAATCAGCCACTTAGCTGTTTAAGGCGCGTCAGTTGACGTAGTTGCAAATTCAGCAGGGGAACAAATCTCAATCAATTCGAGGTCGTCACTGTGTTTAATTTCACGGTGACGAATGCCAGGTGGCTGCAGAACACATGAGCCAGGACGGAGCATGACCTCTCCCTCTCCTTCATATTCAAATACAACCCATCCCTTTAATATATAAACCATCTGAAAATCAAGATCATGGACATGCCAATTTGGTTCTGGATGGCGCCCAGGTACAGCTCTAATAACATGCGCAATATAAGACCCACCTGTAGCTGCTTGTATGCCCAGATCACGATATTCAAAGAAGGCTCGCAAACCACCTTCGAAATGACTGCTCACAGTCCCTGCACCGTCAGCATGACTTACATTGAAGGCCTGGCCCTTCCAGATTGAATCGCTCATAAATCAACTCCCCTTGTTCACAAAATAAAGCTTACTCGAACAAACTGTAATACTGTTGCGGGAATAACACATACCAGATAACAAGAGAAAAAATGAAACTCTGAAACAGAAAATAATTAATCTTTGTTGAATTAGAACCGCGCATAAAAATCATTCTGAAGCTTGTGAAAAGAATTACTGCAATAGCCATAAAAAAAGTATAATCCGCCTTATGAATAAACAAAATAAATAAAGTAACTAAAATTAGTGCTAAGTTCTGCAGAAAAACTGAAAACATACAATGAAACCCTCACTTCAGACTTTGATCAATTCCTCTGAATAAACAGAAAAAGATACGCCGTTTAACAGCCCAGCTTGTCAGCCAATTCTAAAAAGTTTTTAGCACATATATCCCAGTCTGATTCTGGTTTTAGATCTTTGGTCTGATGCGGTCCATGTTCAGTGTCGCGCAGAATAAAGGCTGTTTTCATGCCTGTATTTCTGGCAGCCAGTAAATCGTCATTGTGCGCTGCAACCATCATACAGTTCGCAGTTGTCAGTCCCAGAGCATCACAGGCCCTTTCATAAGCTTCAGGACGCGGTTTATAGGTCTGAACAATTTCCGCCCCAAGAATCACATCCCACGGCAGATTGGCGGCCTTTGCCATATTCACTAACAGCGAGATGTTTCCGTTTGATTGAGGCGCAATGATGAAATTCTTTTTTAATCTCTGCAAACCATCTGATACATCAGGCCAGCCTTCCAGTCGATGCCATGCCTTAATTAGACGGGCCCTTTCGGCTTCGCTAAAGACAGTCAAATCATTGGCACCCAAAACATGATTCAGATTTTCTGCATGAAGGACATCAAGACGCACAAATGGCCGCTTTCCGTTCCGGATTGCTTCCATAGATGGCTGATATTGTGCCCGCCATTCGTCAGCTAGACGGCTGGACTCAAGTTGAATATCATTGGACTGAGCAAGCTGATCAAATTCGGCAGTGATACAGGTCCGCCAGTCAACAACCGTCCCGAATACATCGAATAACAACGCCTTTACAGATGACATGCGCGCCCCCATTTTCACGAGGTCAGGGTGGCCCTTTCTGTTAAATTTTGTCAAGTAATCTCATAAAGAGGTTTTAGCCTAAAGATAGGCAAAAGGGCGTTTCGTTGTTCCACATTTTGTTGATTCATAACTCGAACTATTTGGGTCCCAGTCACCTTCATTAAATGCAGCAGCATATTTTTCGCTGACGCTCACAGCCATTTTCATAATCTCTGGCGAGACCTGGACAGCCAATTGGCTTAACATCACCTGTAACGCCTGTTCACGTGAAAGACCTGTGCAAACGAGGACCCTAACAGTAGCTTCAATAATATCAACAATATATTCTGAACCCAATTTGTCAGCCATTTCCCTCTCCATCCATAATTGGACCACTGGTTCAAACATGCAAACTGCGTGCCAGTTAAAACGCATAAAGAACTGAAGAAATTTGACTTTCCATCATAACTTGAGCATGTACAACCGAACTTCAAAGCGGCACAACACCATACAGAAATTCATGAACAAGAGGGTGCCAGATGTTGAAGTCGTTGGGAAAGACGCGCGTTTTGCCCTGTGCAATCAAGGGTTAAATCCCTGCTCATTTGCTGGACGTTTCTTTATTAACTGCCGCAACATACCAAATTTATTCTCCAGAACAGTTGCTGGCCGCCACGTTACAGCTTACTCATCTATACTAAGCACTGTAAATGACAATGATAACTATTAGTCTGGAATGGTGTGCAGTTGGTTCAGGCAGCGGTCTTTAACTTCTGATTATCTTCCTCAACAGCTCGCCTCAGACGATAACCTATATCAGGAACAGCTGACAGAACACGCGCCCAAGAAGGTATAAAGGGTGTTTCCATTGGAGAATAATTGTAATCTTGACCTGCTCTCATTATATTTTCTGCAAATAATTCAACGGCCTCTTCTTCTTTATGCATATCATATCTTAACCCATTAAGTGCAGCGTCTGCCTGATGAAAACTCACCATATCAAGCGCCTGTCTGTAATAGGTTGCCTTTATTGTCCGGATCGTTTCAGGCCCAAAACAATATCCCTGCGCTGCCAGTTTACGAATAATAACCTTTGAAATATCCACGGACATTCTTGATAAGCCTTTTGACCTATCCTCTATGGACAGCTCCTGATGCTTGTGATCGTATGTATCAGCAATATCAACCTGACAAATTCTATTGCTAGCCTGGTTCCGCTGCATTTCGGATAGAATGCCAACTTCTAGGCCCCAATCAGAAGGGATTCTCAGCTCGGGGATTAGGGAACGACGAAAGGAAAATTCACCCGCGAGTGAATATCTGAAGCTTTTCATAAAATTTATGTAATCATTCGGTCCTAGAACTTTTTCCATTGCCAAAAGAAGCGGTTTGACTAACAGGCGCGAGACCCTGCCGTTCATCTTGCCGTCCGCTACACGTGCATAATAACCTTTGCAGAATTCAAACTGAAAATTTGGATTTGCAATTGGATAAAACAGACGCGCTAGAAGTGAACGGTCATAAGTAGTTATGTCACAATCATGAAGGGCTACAGCTTCAGCCTTACCGCGCGCATGGGCAAGTCCAATACAATACCAAACATTTCGCCCTTTCCCCAATTCTGTTGGGGCAAGCTGCATATCTTCCAACTCGGCATGAATAGCGCGCAACCGGGGGCCATCATTCCACAGAAGTGAAAATGGTTTGTTTAGCTTGCTGAAGAAATGAGAGGCATGGAGGAACTGCTCCTTATCTGCCTTGTCCAAGCCAATAATCACGTGACTGATATAATCAACTTGGCTAATCTGCTCGACAATATTTTTTAGGGCTGGCCCTTCAAGCTCTGAATATAAACTGGGCAGAATAAGCTCCATTGGCCGGTACCCTGAAAAGGTTTTTAATTCCTCTTCAAACTGTTGGACTGATTTAGTTCCAAAATTGTGCAGGGTAGTCACAAATCCGTTCTGTGCAAAGTCACCCATAGTTTACCCCCTTTCTAACAGGAAACAAAGCCAAGGCCTCCATGACTGCATCTAGCCAACCCAAAGGTGCGGCGCGCGGAGCAATGATAGTTGGGTAGTTGCCATCGCCAAAGCTCAAGCAGCGACCATTCCGATTAGGAATCACGCAGGAAACATCAGCCTGTCTCAACATTTTGATATCATTCATGCTATCACCTAAAGCAATAAGAGTGGGCGTGGCTTTCGCATTTGTTGCCCATCTACGGATCTTTGGCAAATAGTCAGCTTTGTTATGACATCCAGATAGATTGTAGACGCGCCCGCCTTGTTGCACAGATAAGCCAGCCTCAGCAGTGAAATATTTTAATTTCTGAACAGCTGAATCGGGTCCAGAAAAGGTAAAAGGCAGAGAAAAAGACCGTTCCATAGCCCTCTCCAAAGCCGTTGCTCCAAGGCCAAGGCAAGCTTGCTGGGTCTTTCTGTCCATATCCTTCACAAAGTGACACAGAGATTTTAAGTCAAGCGAAATAGATCGTTCCCAAATCGTCAACAGCGCATCAGTTCGGATAGCCTTAGGATTCTGGTGGATATTTGGAGATTCTAGACATCCGCTAAGCAGACTGAAATTCCCCACACCAGCACCGTTTTCATAAATAAACGGGACAGTGCGGCCAAGCTCATCACAAAAACTCTCTATCTCTGACTTTGTTTTACTAGAAGCGATCACGAGAAGGTAGCCAGAGTCCAATAAATTTAAAACCTCCGACTTTATCAAAGTGAAGTCAAAATCATGATGTCCCAGGAGGGTTCCATCGAGGTCAGTAATTAAAATGAAATTCATAGCCGACAACTACCTTTCCAATTGGGCGTGATATTATAAAGAGCATTCAAACAAAAAAACTGCTGAATTTGTCTATCTACGGTGCAAATTTTGCACTGCTCAACAAAAATGACAGAAAAGCGGCTCTTGTATGGCAGCCTTTAGGTCATTTATCATAAACATATGAATATCAGATGGAGGCAAACATGTCCGAATATATGAGAGAGAAAAAAAAGACTGCGGCAGAAAACGCAGAGCAGGAAAAACAACTAATGAAAGCTCTGTATAAGCTGATAGAGACCTATCCGAATTATGAAAAGCCTTACCTGCGCAAAGATGGCGATATTGTTATTCCTCTTGATGCCGTCATGAAACAAAATCGAGCAGCGTTCAATGGTCTGGCAACTGTTTTCTCTGAATTTATGAAGACTGATATTGAGGGTCAACGCAAGCGATATTCAACTTGGGTGAAATAAACCATCAAATAGAGAGAACCTAAGCAAACCAAATTTTATACTCCAGTTTATCTTACATAACGCATGATCCAAAAATAATGCACACACAAAACCGCAAAAGCGATACCAGCAACCAGTTTACCTACTGCATCAAGCAATCACCAGCAAAGGTAAAGGCCAGCGGCAGGAAATAGAGCTGGTGTAAGATATGAACTAATTTTAGCTCGGTTCATTTCAAACCCGTTCCACACAATCTAACTAGAAGAATAACTCATAAATATGTATTATCTCAATATATTATCTGAAATCAAAAACTCAAAAAAAGCCCTGAAAACGACATTGTCTACCGTAAAATTATGTCATCAGAAATTGTTCTGAAAACAGCATTTTGACAGCCAAAGCTGAAATTTTAAGCTACCAAACATCAATTCAAAGTGAACATTTGAGACCGTTTTAAAGAAAGCATCTGATGGTCGTGCAGAGTAATTTTTTCAGCACGCATCTCGCTGCCGCATTTTTTATTACCAATTATGCATTTGACAGGCTAAACTACCTTTCAGTATTGATTTTCATCTCTTCGCTTATTTTAATTATGTCAGATTTGCCCTCAGAAAAAATACTGGATTTAAAGCATTGGTCTCCAGGACAACTCATTTACGACTATGATACCCCTTCTTTTCACGCTTTTCTCATAGTAAAAGGTTCAGTGGATATTTACAGCCGTAAAGGCTTGAAGCTCAATACACTTTATGAAAAAGAAATGTTTGGTGAGAGCTCTCTCCTTTTGAACAAAAAGAGGTCTATTGCTGCAAAAGCAGGAGAAAATGGGGCTTCAGCACATTTAATCCCAAAAGCGCATATCATTTCACTTCAAGAGCAGGCTCCTCTGCTAGCTGCTATTCTGCGAAAAGTGCAACTCCGACTAGAAGATTCAAACAATCAAAGTGTTGAATTAGCAAAACAGATTGAAGTGATATTAAAGCTAGTAAAAACCCAAAAAGAAACGAATAAAACAGTCGAACAAAAGTTAGAGCAAATGAAACTCAATATTCAGGGTAGTTTTCGCTCCGATTGACAAAATATACCTAGATGATGTCCAGAAGTGTTTGTACATGTTTGACCACTTTGATTATCCCATAAATATCTTTTTGTACCAATCTGTGAAATAAGTAGACAAATTAAATAATGAAACTTAAACGAGACCCACAATTTTTAGAACACTAGTAATGCAGCAAATGCAAACAATTTTATTGTTAACAGTCAGTGGCCTAGTAATCGGTTGCGATGGTGCTGCTCAACGGCTTGATTTGAGGACATATTCGCCAGTGATTGACTTTTACCAATATGATACAACTCAATTCAACACTGACATAACTCAATGCAGACAACTAGCCATCACTGCTCAGGAAAAATATAATTCACAGCAGGCCGAAGAAAGAGATGAAATTTTTGCTTCAGCGGTGGTAGGCGCAATAGTGGGCGCAGCAGTTGGAAATGCATTAGACGGAAATAACGATAGCGCCACCACAGTTGGAGTGGTTTACGGCGCAGGATTAGGTGCAACTTCTGCAGCGGAAGCTAATGACTACAACAGGGTAATCACAAAATTTGGGCCGACAGCTATTGTAGACAAGTGCATGGAAAACAGAGGATATCAGATTTTATCCCAATCCGGTTATGGCGGTGGTTAAGTCCAATTTTTTATACAATTAGCGTTTAATAACTATAATTCTTAAATGATTGATTTCTTTGGCCGGAGTGGCGGGATTTGAACCAACGACCCCTACGCCCCCAATACAGTGCACTACGGAAAGCAAATTTTTCATAATAAATACAATTTTTGATTATTTCAAATGCTATGGAATAGTTATGTCGACGCTATATCGATACACAGTTTCAATTACGGCCTACTTATCCGAGCGGCCTACCTTCCTCATAAGCCAATAGTAGTTGGCACCCAGCAATACAAAAGCAAAAACGGCGACAATTTCGCCAACTTCCACAGCTAACCACCAACAGACATACAACGTAGCTGCAGGAAAAAATACTGAAACAAGATACTTAACAATTTTATCTGACATCAATTAAAACTCTTCATTTACCTGTATCTGCCCAGTAACCAGGCTAGCTTTGTGCCGCACCAAACCGAACGATCCTAGCTCTTAAGAGCTTTGTTTTTTCTCAATGGCCTCTTTTTGGGCGTACTTTTTTTCAACAATTCAATCCATTAGTAAGGGTAAGCCCAATAAAAAAGCCGCCATAACAAAGCTGGGACGACTTATCCCATGTGCTTTAGCTGTATTTCTTAATCGCCTGCAAGTTACAAGTTAAATCGGCCAGCCTTTCAGAATGATAAATTCAGGGTTGCAAGTCAAACATCAAAATAGATAAGAGACAAAATAATAAACAGCGTAAAGAATCACACACAAAGCGATGAATATCAGAAACAGCGTCTGCAAAAAATCGTGCACCAATGCTTTGACTAACTGTTTGGTTCGCACCTGCCCCAAAGCTAAGTAGCAGATCACCAAGGACACAGGAAAAGAAAACCAAAAGACTGTCGAAACTATCCAGAACTTGATGAACCCCATGTCGCTAAATGGGTTTTCATCGTCTTTTTTGCTGATTTTCGTTTTATTTTCCATCACTCATTTTCTGAATTGGAGGGCAAATCTTCCATAAAATTGATACCCACCACAAGCATAGCGAGTAAAGAAGAACAAATACTTCACTGGGCAAATCCCAATATAAAATCTGAGCAATCCAATACGACATAAATGATGACGAGTAATCAACATCACGAAACATATTTTCAAGTACTGTCAGTGGACAGGTCAAACCTACAATGGTCTCAACAGTAATAACACCCATAAGGGAAAGGTGAAGAAGCCGCAAATTTCTATTTTTTATCCAGTTCCAGCCAAGCTTGTAGCCAATTGTAATAATGAAAAATCCAAGAGTAATAGATGCTGCAAGGCTGAAATGAACAAATAGTAGTGCACCTGCAATCAACGCTTATCTCTCTTTATATATCGGAGAACAGACACTTCCACACGCGGCATTGACCAAGCCTATGATGGAAAGGTGAATTCACAAAATTAATATGACGGACATTTAGAATAAAAGCCAAACAGATTAGACAACAATTTTACTAAATTATTGATTTTGTTGGTCGGAGTGGCGGGATTCGAACCCACGACCCCTACACCCCCAGTGTGGTTCTTAGTCCATTCTGAGTAACATTTGTTAGGTTTTCAGTCAATTTATAAACTTTGATACACACCCATACACGCTGAATTTTGATAACAAAGTGATAACACGGCTATTTGTTCATCATAGATTTGCAATACTGAATATTTATTATTGTCTTGCTGGAGTAGCATGAGGCAACCTCACGGCACGCGAAGCTAAGAGGGGAGCCTAAATTACAGCTCTCCTCAAAATTTTATGAATAAATATGGATAGTTTGTTGAATCGAATTTATCGATTCATTTTGGAGACTACAAAGCCAGGGTATGTCATACCGACAGCGTATTTACCCATCATTTCTTGCATCTTGCCAATGTCTTTCCACTTTGAACCAGCTTCAAGATGCTTTTTTAATCCATTTGGCGTTTCGTAATGCTCTGTAAGAATGTAAAACATCGCACCTGTTGTACCCTGCGAAGGATCCATTGGGTTTTTCATTTCTGGACCCTTAAGCACTGTATATGAATTCAATCTCACATTTTTGTCACCGTCCACAGTGTGAGTAGACTTCATGAATTCTCGGTGGGAAGCCAGCAATGCTTCAACTTTCTCTATATCTGCGGCGGGAACTTTCAATGCAAAACCAAAAGCGTTAGCCTCTTTATGTCCATCGGCCTTCACTGACGCGGAAAAAAAAGCGGCAACCAGTAGGCTGACAAAAACAAGCCTCATAACTACAATCTCCTGTTGGTATATATTAATGAATATTCGATATTTTTATG
>CABYZM010000028.1 GCA_902523435.1 uncultured SAR116 cluster alpha proteobacterium | reverse complement strand
TGGCAGGTATGGGTAATGACCATATTGCTAATATGCCGCAAGATGCGATTGCAGGAATGGATCATCCAATGTTTCCAGCAGAGCCTTTCCCGGGTGCGGGTTGGGACGCTGCGAATATGCCTGAGTTTCCCCCTCTTCCACCTGAGGCCATTGATGGAATGAATATGATCCAGGCTGGCCCTGGTGAAATGGGTGGTATGACGGCGCCAATGATGGAAGCCATGCCTCCTGCGGCTATGACAGCAATGACAGGCCCGCATATAGAAGCCATGCCCCCAGAGGCTATGGCGGGTATGAATGCTCAAATGATGGAAATGATGCCCCCAGAAGCCATGGGTGGATGCGGGCCAGACCATATGGCGAACTGCCCACCAGAAGCATGCGGCGGCATGGGACCAGGCCATATGGAAATGATGCCACCAGAATCTATGGGAGGTTTTGAACCGGCAATGATGGAAATGATGCCATTTCCAGCGATGGGTGGTTTTGAGCCGGCAATGATGGAAATGATGCCACCTGAGTGCATGGGCGGTATGGGACCAGGTCATATGGAGATGATGCCCCCCGGATGTATGGGCGGTATGGGTCCAGACCATATGGCGAATATGCCGCCAGAGTGTATGGGCGGTATGGGACCAGGCCACATGGATATGATGCCGCCCGGATGTATGGGTGGTATGGGACCAGGCCACATGGAAATGATGCCACCCGGATGTATGGGTGGTATGGGACCAGAACATATGGAGAAGATGCCACCTGAGTGCATGGGCGGTATGGGACCAGGTCACATGGAAATGATGCCTCCTGATTGCATGGGAGCCATGACCGGTGACCAAATGGGTATGATGCCACCTGACGCTTGGTCTGCGATGCCTCCCGACATGTATCCACCATTGGGCAATATGGATTTTGGTGGCGGTGCTGCTGATGGCGCTTGGGGAGGAGCCCAAGCAGATATTCCAATGGGACAACCGCCGTTGGATGGCATGCCACCAATGAATGACCCGATGGGTGGTATGCCTGGAGCACCGGGTGATCCAGGTGGAATGCCCGCTGATCCTGGGCTTGACGCCGCTATAACCGCCATAGATGCGACGGCAGCCGCAGGTATGGCTGAGCAGGCACCTGATATGCCAGAAGATATGGGTGATGCTGCTGGTGGAGAGCCGTCGCAAGACGAACCAAATGATGTAATTTAAATAAACTGACTTGCATCACAAACCGACACTAGATTACTATCACTAGTGTCGGTTTAGTTTTTTAAGGATTTTGTCCAATGCTTTCCGGTGCCTTAGGGCTTCAAATTATATTCCGAAGACTCGGCGTAGAACTTGGAGAACAGCAGTTTAGTAAAATCAAGGGTGTTGATGAAAGAGAGCTAACTTTCCGCGAAATTAAAAATCTTTCATCAGAACATTTAATTCTCTGTCGCGCAGTCAAAACAAATATATCCGGGCTAAGTGAAACTATTGTAAAGCAGCCAATGTTGGCACACCTCAACAATGGTCGCTTTGTGATAGTTATAAAAGTGGCAAGTGGGGAAGATGATGATCTAAACATCACTTTTATCGACCCTAAAGCCTCAAATCCAAAACCAGAAATTATTGATCTAAAATCTTTTCAAGAGCTCTGGTCGGGCACGGGCTTTATTTTCAAGAAATCAAAGAAATTAGAAAGTCAAACTGGTACATTTAATCTGTCGGCAATTCTTGATGAAGTGTTAGCCGACAAAATGCTCGCACTGCAATTAACACTAATCATCATCTTCATTAATTTATTTGGTCTTGCACCTATTATTTTTCTAATTATTGT
Source organism: uncultured SAR116 cluster alpha proteobacterium (assembly GCA_902523435.1). Taxonomy (GTDB): domain Bacteria; phylum Pseudomonadota; class Alphaproteobacteria; order Puniceispirillales; family Puniceispirillaceae; genus JADHLI01. The sequence goes on along the minus strand of CABYZM010000028.1, from coordinate 12,937 downwards.
TTTGGATAAAGTAGTCAATTATGAGAGCTATTCTACTCTTTATGTGATTGCTTCTGGCGTTCTAATTGCTCACGTATTTAACTTTTTTCTGAGCTACTACAAAACTTCAATCATAAATTTAGCAGCGGCAAAAATTGAGGCTAAATATGGTGTTCAGCTCTTCCAGCAAATTATTAATTTGCCAGCCTCAACCTTCGAAAAGCAAAGCGCGCAATTTCCAAATTTAGGTGCAAATCTTAATAATATCAGACAACTCATTATCAACAAATTTTTAGGTATAATTACCGATTTTATTTCAGTAATTGTGTTCACGCCAATCTTGCTCTTCTACAGTCCATTATTAGGAAGCGTTGTGATTGCCGCTTGTCTTTTAAACTCTGTCATTTCAGCGCTTCATGGCAGGCGCTCTCAAAGTGTTTCAAAAGACTTTTCACAGGCTTCATCTCAAAGGCAGGAACTACTTAAATCTGTCAGTGATGGGTTCATTGACATAAAAAGGCTTGGGTTGGAAAAAGATGTCTTGTCGGAATGGAAATCCATAGAAGGTAAATTTCTGAAGGCAAATGACAAAAATTTGTCGGGGAATACATTTTTATCTGAGGTCGGCACTTTAATTAATAACGTTCTTACAGTTGTTGTTCTGTTCATAGGAGTGAATTTGGTTTTTGCTGGAACACTGTCGGCTGGGGTTTTAATTGGCGTAAATATGCTGATTGGTAAAATTTTCAGGCCTGCCCAAGCTTTGGTAGAATTTCCGGGAGAGGTGAAGAAATTGTCTTCTTTAATTTCTTCGGTAGCAGATACAGCCAATCTTTCTTCAGAAAATACAAAGTCCGGTAATTTTCATGATGTTTTGGGTAATATTGTATTCAAGGATGTTTCCTTTGCTAAAGACTCAAGTATTTCACTCTTAGAAGACGCATCATTTGCAATAGACATTCATGAAACTGTTGGTGTCTGTTCGCCTAATGCTGAAACCGCCTCGACAACTGTACAGTTAATACAAGGATTGTTCCCAGCGAGTTCAGGTTCCATTTTTATTGATGGTAACGATATTTCAACTTTCAATCTTCAGCATTTACGATCCAATATTTCACTCGTTGACAGAACAAATCATTTCTTTTCAGGAACTATCAGAGATAATTTTCAACGGGTTTTGCCTAATGCTAACAATGACCGAATCATGTGGTCTTGTGAGATGGCAAACTTGTCAGAATCTATGAAAGAATTGCAGATTTCGCTTGATAGCGATATCGAACATGTTCAGGAAATCTGGACCCAAGATTTTAAAATTAAGTTGTCTATCGCTCGAGCCTTAATCAGAAATCCAAAAGTTTTGATTATTGATGACGTCTTTTCTCACATGGACGCTTCCTCAATAATTGAATTCAAAGATAAATTTAGTTTTCTTGCAAAAAGTAGAACTGTAATCATCGTGGCAAAACATTTGTATAATCTGAATATGTGCAATAAACTTATGTTTTTGGATAAAAACAAGGTTGTACAATTCGGACCTACCGGACAGGTGTTAGAAGAAGAAGGCCCAGCACAGGAATTGCTAAAGCAACAATTAAAAGTAATTAGCCCTCATTTTGAGAAGGATCTCGTTTCAGTTCTAAGGGGGCTAAAATGAGTGCAAATCAAAAAGTAAATTTGCTACCTGGCGATTATCTTTTTAGAGAGGGTGAGTTTGGGCAAACAGCTTATCTTATTGATGAAGGAACAATAGAGCTAGTCAAATTCACAGGAGACCAACAAACCGTTCTTGCTGAATTAGAAAAAGGCGCCCTTTTTGGTGAAATGGCCATCATAGAAAATAGCGCCAGGAGTGCATCTGCAAGAGCAAAAACAAACTGCACCCTATCAATAATTACAGAAGAAAAATTAAAAAAACACTTATCCAGTTCACCAAATGTGGCTCTGGATATGATGCGAAAATTAGCTGGTTATGCGCGTTCAGCGAATGAGAAACTTACAAGAGATGCTTTTGCTACAGAGGCTTTGGAAAAGCAAGATGAAGCCAAATCTGAAACAAGAAAAAAAGATGGTAAAAGTGTAGATTTTCAAACCAAACGAACGCTTCGTGAATTCAACGATGATATAGATGAGTTCTCAGAAATTTCGCCAAAACGGTCATTAACCATCTCTGGAATTTTAATAATTTGTTTGGTTCTTGCATTTGGAATCTGGGCGAGCATTGCAAAAATTGATGTAACAGTCTCTTCAAGAGGAATGATTATGACATCAATTCCTAACGTTGACGTTCAATCAAATTATTCATCCGTAGTTAAACAAATACTTATAAAAGAAGGAGATTCAATCAAGAAAGGGCAGCCAATTGTTACTTTTGATGAAACGCTCACTGCAGCAGATTATAGGGATACTGAAGAGCAATTAATTGCAGTAGAAAAAGATCTAGACAGAACTAAGAAAGAATTAGCTTTTATTCAGGATAAGGACTTTTCTTTTCCGAATGATCCTCTTCAGAGAGCTATTTTTCAAGACCAAGTAAAAGAAGTCGCGCTTCAAAAACAAGAATATGAAACCACTTTAGAGCAATTAAAAATCGAAGCGGATGACCTTCAGCTTGAGAATGAGAAACTTAATCAGCAGTTTAGCATTAAAAGCCAACTAATGGCATTTTTGCTTGGTGATAAAGTAGAAAAACTTTCAAATAAAAAAATAAAACAAATAGTTGATAGTAAAATTCAGGATTTGGATTTATCACTTTATGACTTGGACTCAAAAATCAAACAATTAAAGAAAGAAGTTTCTAGAACTAAGGGTTTACTCAACAAAAAACTGATACCGCTAGAGCAATATGAGACATTAGTTTTTGAATTGGAACAGCTGGAAACACAGAAGAATAAATTCTTATCCTCACAATTGGCTACTCTTTATCAGGAAATCAGTGACTTAGAGGACAATCTCAAGAAAACACAAATCCAAAAAACAGAAATCGCCGTTAAAATTAAACAGGAAGAAATTTCAAACGAAAAATTTATTTCGAAAGTGTTAAAAGAAAAAAATTCAACGCTACAAGAATTATCTCGTAAACAAAGCGCTTTATCCGAAAAATTTATTAAACTTACACGTCAAATACAAGATGTTGAGCTACTCTCGCCTGTATCAGGAACAGTGCTTGAATTGGAGGATCGTTTTGAGGGTTCAGTGATTAATACTGGCGATGTGATTGCTACTGTTGTTCCTGAAGATGTGAATTTTCATGTTGAAGTTGACATTGATCCAGCTGATATCACTCATGTTTTTGAAGGCGCTGAAGTAAAAATACTTTTAGATTCTCTCCCATCGCAAAAACATGGAGAGTTAAAGGGCTTAGTGAGGATGATTTCAAGGGATGCCGTCAGTGAAGATGTTTTTGGTGAAAAGAAAAGTGTCTATCGTGCTGAAGTGGATATTATAGAGAATAATTTGACCAGTCTTCCTGAAGGGTTCAAGCTTCTCCCTAGCATGAATGTGACTGGAAATATTAAATCGGGTACTCGTACCGTTATGACGTTTCTGATCTTTCCTGTAATAAAAACGCTTCAGACATCATTTAGGGAGCCATAAAATATAACCAAACCGTGTGCTCAAGTCTTCAGTTCAAAAGTTTGCTCGCACGGATGACCTCATACCTTTTATGCCCATAAATACTCAGAAAACATGGGATTATTGGGCATTAAAGATAATAAAAGGTAACATGTAGGAGGAGGGTTTGGTTCCCTGGTACTCCTTCACACTCTTCTGCAAATGACTGTAATTGGTTCTTTTTTTTTTACGGTTTTCTCAACTCTCCCCACATTTACCTCCACACCTTTATCTTAAATTGCCTGCTCTTTAAGGGGAGGGTAGTTTGTTTTGGGGTTACTGATTGCCTTTGGCAATCAGTTTTGGAAGCCCCGATTAAGGGGTAGAGGCTGTGGCGGCGCGGTCTGCGGCTCGCGGACCGCGGTCCTAAGATGGGTTGGAAGGGGCAATAAGCCATAAATTTGTGCTCTAAATTTTGACAAATCACTAGGTTATGAGCAAAATAAAACTTTGCTAGTAAACTAATTGTTCAAGTTTTGGAGACAGGTGAGTGGCTATAGGATTTAGAATTCTGGATCGTAAAACTTCCGTAGACTTGCAAACAGCAAAAAAGTTTCTTAATTTGCCGGTGGCAAATGTAAGTGACTGCATGTCGCGATTAACCGCTGGCGGGTCTCGTATAAGACCGATGCATAGAACCGGGCAATTGGCGGGACCTGCACTCACCGTAAAAACCCGGCCTGGTGATAACCTTATGCTTCACAAAGCAATCGATTTGGCAGAGCCAGGAGATATCATTGTGTGTGATGCCGGAGGTGATCTAACAAATTCGCTGATGGGCGAACTTATGCTCTCTCACGCCTTAAAAAGAGGGGTTAGTGGATTTGTTCTTAACGGGGCTATTCGAGATGCAGAAGCATTTCTCGACATTAACCTGCCTGTTTTTGCCGCAGGAGTAAGTCATCGGGGTCCGTATAAAGATGGTCCAGGAGAAATAAATGTTTCAGTAGCTATAGATGGCATGGTGATTAAGCCTGGTGACCTAATCATAGGTGACTGGGATGGAGTGCTATGTGTGCCCCTAAACGAAGTAGACATCATTCTTAAAAAGACAGAAGAAAAGCAATACGCTGAAATTAAAGAAATGAAGAAGATTAAAGCGGGCCAGTGGGATAGAGGCTGGGTTGATAAAATACTTATCGAGCGCGGCTGTGATGTACCTTAATTGTAAGGCGTTGCTCCGAGTGTTTGCTCCCCAGTACCTCTACAATCAAATATAAACCCAGCCTGTCGCTATACTTTCTAGGTTTGTTTGTTTTCTTAACAAAGAGCGCATTTAAATTATGCGCATCGTGCGAGGCCATGAACTGACCCCGCATTTACCTCCAGATTTTTACCTAAAATTGCCTGCTCTTAATTGGAAGATAGTTTCTTTTGGAGTTGCTTATTGGCTTTGGCAATCAGCTTTAAAAATCTGATTAGGGAGAGGGGGCTGTGGATGCGCGGTCTGCGGCTCTCAGACCGCGGTCCTTGATAAGTGGGCGTCGACATTAGAGTATAAAGTCATCACTTGTTCATCTCATAACAAATGCTGCTATGTTGTTCACTCCTTTGATGTGGAAACCTTATGACTGGTTTGATTTGCCGGTATATATATATTGCGGGCTCGACTTATTGAGCGTGGGCGCGCTATTGGACTTCAAGCCTGTGAGGCGATGAAGCGCGCAGGTGAGAATGATATTAAAAGTGTGCAGATTTCTTGCTCTTGCTCCATTATTTTTCAACCTGTTGAGATAAGCATAAGAAGGGTCATGGCGCAGCTATGAGAGGGTTTGACCAATTTAGTTGGAGGTTTCTTCGGGCCCACTACAGAACACTCAGCAATTCGTTTGAATTCAATCCATATGGTGAAACAATAACCGGTGAGTGATTGTTAAAATGTTGTCCTCTTATAGCCTAATCTCAGACCCCCACTCTTATCGTGATTATCGTTCAAAGAAGAGTGTAGTCAAAGGGTCCAAGTGGCCAGTAAGTGGGTCTATAATTAGAGGGAGCAAAATATATGATAACCAGTTCATTTGAATATTACAAACCTGATAGTGTCGATGGTGCGATCAGCTTGCTATCAGAATGGGGTGATGATGCGCGCGTTATCGCTGGCGGCCATAGTCTCATCCCGGTGATGAAACAGCGGATGACCGATATTTCCCATTTGATCGATTTGGGCGGTATAGCCGCGTTAAAGGGAATTACCTTTGATGGTGCGGTCGTTACGATTGGCGCGATGACCACTCAACATGAACTGATAACTGACAAAGCGTTAACTAAGGCCGTACCATTGATCCGCGAAGCGTCACTGCAAATCGCTGATCCACAAGTTCGCTATATGGGCACGATCGGCGGCAATGTGGCCAATGGTGACCCCGCTAATGACATGCCGGGACTAATGCAGACTCTTGATGCGACTTATCATCTGACAGGTTCAGGTGGTAAGCGCACCGTTCAAGCGCGTGAATTTTACGAAGCAGCTTATTTCACCGCACGCGAAGATGACGAAATTCTTACTGCTGTGTCTTTCAATGCCCCTTCCGGCGGCTATGCCTATGAAAAGCAAAAGCGTAAAATAGGTGACTATGCTACTGCGGCAGCTGGCGTGTTGATCAGTTTAAAGGCAGGTAAATGCTCGGCTGCATCTGTAGCACTGACCAATTTGTCAGATACGCCAGTCTATTGCGAAGAGGCGGTTAACACATTGGTTGGCAGCACACTGGATGAGGCGGTTATCAAAGCTGCAGTTACAGCGGCGGTAGATGCATCTGATCCGGTTGCAGATACACGCGGTCCAGTGGAATTCAAAAAACATGTAGCTGGCATCATCGTCAAAAAAGCCATCACTAGCGCAATTGCGCGGGCCTAGTTTGGGAGGAAGAAATGGGAAAAACACATTTAAACATGAAGGTGAATGGCAAGGAAGTTGATGTTTTAACTGAACCCCGCCAGTTACTGATCCATGTTTTACGGGAAGAGTTAAACATCACCGGTCCGCATGTTGGGTGCGAATCATCACATTGTGGAGCTTGCACAATTGATATGAATGGAATGTCAGTAAAGTCATGCAGCGTATTCGCCGCTCAGGCTGAAGGCGCTGAGATTACTACCATCGAAGGTCTCGGCTCGCCTGATGGTTTGCATGTATTGCAGGAAATGTTCAAGGAACATCACGGTTTGCAATGTGGCTATTGCACCCCTGGCATGATCACACGTGCTTACCGATTGTTGCAGGAAAACAATAACCCAACTGAAGAAGAAGTGCGGTTTGGTATGTCTGGCAATTTATGCCGATGTACCGGATACCAGAATATCGTGAAAGCAATTATGGCAGCAGCAGATAAAATGAATGAAGTAAAGGAGGCTGCACAATGAATGAATCTACGCCTATTAAAGAAGACCGCATGGCCGCGTTGAGCGGTCTCGGAACATCACGCAAACGTGTCGAAGATGCTCGCTTTACCCAAGGCAAAGGCAATTATGTCGATGACATGAAGCTACCAGGCATGATGTTTGGTGATTTTGTGCGCTCGCCTTACGCACATGCGCGGATCAAATCCATCAATACTGAAGCGGCATTAGCGATCCCAGGTGTGCATGCTGTATTAACCGCTGCTGATTTAGAGCCGCTTGGTTTGCATTGGATGCCGACCTTGGCTGGCGACAAGCAGATGGTCCTTGCTGATGGCAAGGTTCTGTTCCAGGGACAGGAAGTTGCCTTTGTTGTCGCTGATGACCGCTATGTTGCAGATGATGGCATTCAGGCGGTTGTTGTTGAGTATGAAGAATTACCAGTTCTAGTTGACCCATTCAAGGCGGAAACAGATGGGGCTCCGATTCTGCGTGAAGATATTGCCGAGAAGAAAGAAGGTGCTCATGGCCCTAGACGCCACCCAAACCATATTTTTACTTGGGAATCTGGTGACCGCATGGCGACAGAAGCTGTGTTATCAGAAGCTGAAGTCGTGGCCGAAGAAATGGTTTATTATCATCGCACGCATCCTTGCCCTTTGGAAACATGTGGCTGTGTGGCATCAATGGACAAGGTCAATGGCAAGCTTACCGTTTGGGGAACATTTCAGGCCCCGCACGCTGTGCGGACTGTAGCATCTTTAATTTCCGGCATTGCTGAGCATAATATCCGAATTGTTTCGCCGGATATTGGTGGTGGTTTTGGCAACAAGGTTGGCGTTTACCCCGGGTATATATGTGCCATTGTAGCGTCAATCGTAACTGGCGTTCCGGTGAAATGGATTGAAGATCGGATGGATAATCTGATGGCTACAGCCTTTGCCCGTGATTATTGGATGAAAGGAAAAATTTCAGCAACGAAAGATGGCAAGATAACAGGACTATGGTGTCATACTACAGCTGATCATGGCGCCTTTGATGCCTGTGCCGATCCAACAAAATTTCCTGCCGGGTTTATGAATATCTGCACGGGGTCCTATGACATCCCGACAGCTTATTTAGCCGTCGACGGTATTTATACCAACAAGGCTCCAGGCGGTGTAGCCTATCGCTGCTCGTTCCGCGTGACTGAGGCTGCTTATTTCATTGAGCGAATGGTCGAAGTTTTGGCGATCAAGTTGGGTATGGATGCTGCCGAATTGCGGGCCAAGAACTTTATCCGCAAGGAACAGTTCCCCTATCAGTCTGCGCTGGGATGGGAATATGATTCCGGTGATTACCATACAGCATGGGACAAAGCGTTGAAAGCAGTGGATTACAAAGGACTGCGCAAAGAACAGGCAGACCGCCTAGAAGCGTTTCATCGCGGCGAAACTCGCAAATTGATAGGGATTGGCCTTAGCCATTTCACTGAAATTGTTGGCGCTGGTCCTGTCAAAAACTGTGACATTCTGGGGCTGGGCATGTTTGATTCATGCGAAATCCGAATTCACCCAACAGGTTCAGCTATTGCCCGGTTAGGCACAATCTCACAAGGTCAGGGGCATGCTACAACTTTTGCACAGATTCTGGCCACAGAAATTGGCATTCCGGCTGATGATATTACGCTGGAAGAAGGTGACACTGACACTGCGCCATATGGTTTGGGCACTTATGGGTCACGATCAACACCAGTTGCGGGCGCCGCAACGGCTATGGCTGGCCGGAAAATCCGCGCCAAAGCTCAGATGATCGCGGCCTACCTGCTTGAAGTGCATGATAATGACCTCGAATGGGATGTTGACCGGTTTGTTGTGAAGGGGGCACCAGAACGTTTCAAGACAATGAAGGAAATCGCTTTTGCCTCTTATAATCAGGCCATCCCGGGTGTAGAACCTGGTCTGGAGGCGGTGAGTTATTATGACCCGCCAAACATGACCTATCCGTTCGGCGCTTATATCTGTGTAATGGAGATTGATGTTGATACCGGAACCACAGAAATCCGACAAGTCTATGCGCTGGATGATTGTGGCACTCGGATTAACCCGATGATAATTGAAGGCCAAGTACATGGCGGTCTTACTGAAGCGTTGGCAATCGCTATGGGGCAGGAAATTGCCTATGACGAGCAGGGCAACGTTACCACAGGCACATTAATGGACTTTTTCGTGCCCACAGCATGGGAGACGCCAAATTACCAGACGGACTTCACTGAAACCCCGAGCCCGCATCATCCGATTGGGGCAAAGGGCGTCGGTGAAAGCCCAAATGTAGGTGGTGTGCCAGCATTTTCGAATGCCGTACATGATGCGTTTAAAAGCTTTGGTCTGACACAAAGCCATATGCCGCATGACCATTGGCGGATATGGAAGACCGCTCATAACCTCGGGCTGCATGACTAATCAAGAGGACTGGCAGAGGGGGACATGCCTCCTCTGTCCCATTCTTTTATGAATTGGCAAACATTACAAACAAACTTAGCAGTTGAGGGCTATATCGCCTCAGCGGAACTTGCAATGGCGGTTCATATTGCCCTAAATCTAGAGCGGCCCATTTTACTCGAAGGGGAAGCCGGTGTGGGAAAAACCCAGATTGCAAAGACACTAGCTACCATTCATGATACTGAATTAATAAGGCTGCAGTGCTATGAAGGTCTGGATGCGGCAGCAGCGATTTATGAATGGAATTATCAGCGCCAGCTGTTATCTATTCGTGCATCAGCAGATACCGGCACACAGCTTGAGGATATTGAAACTCGCATTTTTTCATCAGCCTATCTAATGGAACGCCCTCTGTTGCGCGCCATAAAGCAAGCCAAGCCGCCTGTGTTGCTGATTGATGAGATTGATCGCGCCGATGAAGAGTTTGAAGCCTACCTTCTAGAGCTCTTGTCTGACTTTCAAGTCACCATTCCGGAAATTGGTACGATACACGCAACCAGCAAGCCAATAGTGGTGTTAACGGCAAATGGCACGCGTGACTTATCTGATGCGTTGCGGCGACGCTGTATCTACAATTATGTACCTTATCCTGATCGGGCCAGCGAGATGGCTATTCTGGGCACGCGGCACCCAAATATAGGCCCAGAACTTGCGGCGCAAATCGTGGGCTTTGTGCAGAGCCTGCGTAAAGAGGATCTGGAAAAAAAACCAGGTATTGCCGAAACGCTTGATTGGGCTGCCGCTTTGGCCGGCTTAGGCATCAATGATATAACATCTGACCCTGTTTTGTTGCAGGCATCGCTTGTTTGCCTGCTCAAAACAGAAGCTGACCAAGCCTCTATTCCAAGCGAAGTGGCCCAGAGATTAGTGGGGGGAGCAGGATAATGGCTGTTACGCGCTTTCTGACCCGCGCCAAGATTATTGAGCGGATGGGGGATTTCACCCGGCATCTGCGCGATCATGGCGTGCGGGCCGGCATGCCAGAAACTGAAGCCAGCCTCAAGGCTATACGGCTGGTTGATCTCAGTGATGTGAAAGACGCAAGGCTGGCTCTGAAGGCAGTCTGTTCCAATGACTGCGAGAGCTTCGAGAAGTTTGACGACTTGTTTGACGCCTATTGGCTAAATAGCGGCAAACAAAGGCAAGAGCATAAGCAAACGCAGACCCGAAATGAACAAAAAAACGGCTTCACCAACCTATCACAAATGATGCACTCTACATCAGCAGTCGGTGCTGGAAGCCTTGATACGCCAGATAATGATAATGAAGGCGAACTGGAATCTTCAGGTGAAGGTAAGCTCTTGGCAACTAAGATTGTTAATAAAAATGCAGCTGATATGCGGGAGTTTATCTCGCCAGAGGATGAGGCCTACGCTGCCGAAACCGCTAGGCGAATTGCCGCTGCTATTCGTTACCGCCGGTCTAGAAGACGCAAAGCAGCGCAGTGTGGAAGCGGCCTGGATATGAGGCGGATAATGCGTAAGTCTGTGGCCACTGGTGGCGAGCCTCTGCAGCTGTTTCGACGACGGCGACCTGAACGGCCAGTCCATCTGGTTAGTATATTAGATGTATCGGGTTCAATGCAGCTATATGCCCGGGTGTTTCTATCCTTTATAAAAGGATTAATCGGAAATGATCAGCGCACCGATGCGTTTCTCTTTCATACAAGCTTGGTTTGCGTTAGTGACGCCTTGCGCGATAAGGATACACTGCGTGCTGTCAAGCGATTGTCGATGATAGTACGTGGCTTTGGCGGCGGCACTAAAATTGGTGCGAGCTTACGCACATTTAATGCGCAATATGCGGGCCGAATGGCAGGGCGGAGAACAGTAGTGGTCATTATGTCAGATGGTTATGACACGGGCGATGCCAGCGAGGTTGGTAACGCTCTTGCACAATTGAAGCGACGCGGCTGTAAACTTATCTGGCTGAATCCACTATTGGGATGGAAGGATTATCAGCCCGTGGCAGCCAGCATGGCTGCAGCTCTGCAGCATATCGATTATTTTGCACCTTGTAACACGCTCGACAGTTTGCGCGGCCTTGAACAAGAACTACATCACCTATGAATATTACAACTGATATCCATTCGACGAATGCTGTCGCTGACCGCCTGCGCGCTGAAGGCACACCTTTTGCTGTGGCCACTGTGGTGCGCACCTTAGCCTCTACTGCGGCCAAGCCTGGAATGAAGGCCCTAGTGCTAGAAAATGGAGAGTTTGTTGACGGCTGGCTCGGCGGCGGATGTGTAACAGCCGCAGTCAAAAAGGCGGCGATCAAAGCCATTGAAACGGGCGACGCCACACTGGTTTGTCTGCGGCCTGAAGAATTGATGGCCGATATGCAGAATACCACAGAAGACAGCCAGATACATGTGGCGCGTAACGGATGTCCAAGCAAAGGGTCTATGGATATTTTTGTCGAGCCGGTTAAGCCCCAACCCGAATTGCTGGTATGTGGATCTGGACCTGTGGCGTTGGCTCTATTGCGTATTGCCCGCTCATTTGGCTTCAGCCTAGCGCAATGCGGCTCAATTGAAAATACCATTGCTGACAAGCACTACCTAACGCCAGAAGACATGGCCGGAGCAAGCAGCCTAAAAATCGATCGTTATGCCGTTATTGCCACGCAAGGCAAGGGCGACGTTTCGGCGCTCAACGCCATGCTGAATATGGACACGAACTATATAGCCTTCGTTGGCAGTCGGCGAAAATTTTCCAGCTATGAAGATAAACTAAGAGCAGCTGGGGTTTCAGACAAGGATATTGCTAGAGTGCGGTCACCAGCCGGTTTGCATATTAATGCGGTTACACCTGATGAAATTGCACTATCAATTATGGCTGAAATCATCCAGACACGTCGTGCCACCGGGCAACAGCGAGAGTCTCATGATAAAAAATAGGGTGCACAACACACAACCGATTTTCCAGACCAGCTGGCCACTTGCCAGACCAAAAAACAACAATTTCCCAATGGGAGCGTAGTATGGAACTAGAAGACGAGATCACTATCCCTGCTTCGATGGACGATGTTTACGAGGCATTGAACGACATCGCTATCCTGAAAGCCTGTATTCCAGGCTGTGAAGAGCTTATCCGGAATGATGATGGTGAATTGGAGGCTAAGGTAACGCTGAAAATCGGGCCTGTGAAGGCAAAGTTTGGCGGTAGGGTAACGTTGGATAACACCAATGCGCCAATGAAATTCAGCCTGGCCGGTGAAGGCGACGGCGGCCTTGCTGGATACGCCAAAGGCGGCGCTGATGTTGAGCTTAACGCTGATGGTGACAGTACAATCTTGAAATATGTAGCCAAGGCCGAGACCGGCGGGAAAATTGCACAGCTTGGTGGTCGTTTGATCACCAGTACAGCGCGCAAACTGTCAAAAATGTTCTTTACCAAATTTGAGAAAATCATGTCAGGCGAAGAGAGCCTGCCAGAAGAAGAGCCTGCCAAAGCGGCATCTTGAGTAGGTGCCACAAGATGAGAGCATGTCGGGGGGCCGTGGACAGCGGACCTCGAACCTTA
>CABYZM010000027.1 GCA_902523435.1 uncultured SAR116 cluster alpha proteobacterium | reverse complement strand
TCCGGAGGCTGCTGGCGGTGGCCCCATCGGATTGATCGAAGAAAATGATAAAATTATAGTCAATCTAGAAACGAATGAACTTACATGTGTTGAGTTAAATGAACCTGAAGTCTATTCCCAAAGAAAACTTCAATGGGAAGCAGAAGTGGCTAACAATGATGGTGTTCATCCAAAAGTTGGTGTTGCGGACACGCGTCTATTAAACAGAATGAGATGCTCCGCTGTTCCTGCGGTCTTTGGTGCGGGCATGCATCCTAACAGGCAGGTTTGGGTGAGGGATCCAAGAGAAGCCGTAAAATCAGATTTCAAGCCAAAAAATAAATATAAGAACGTATTTTGATTTTTACACGTTTGTTTAAGGGTACCATCCAACAAGAAAATTTCCCAGCCTAGCAATGATTCAGACTACCTCCACCCAAACTGGCGTATGGTCGGACGGTCGTTCTAGCCCGCGCGGTCTTTTATCTATACCAGCATTTTTTAGTCGACTTGACGCTTCAGGTGACAATAACAGATGGTCAATCCGAATACCGTTATCGCGCTGCCATGCCCCGGCCTGATAATCCCAATAGCTGTATTGCGCGCCTTGCGGATGAATGGCTCGAATAGCATCTGTATAGCCAAGATTCAAAAGACTGAAAAAGGCTGCCCGGCTGTCCATATGCCATAATGCATCACCTGCCCAGGCAGATGGGTCATAGCAGTCAATTTCCTGTGGCATAACATTATAATCACCGCCTAGAACAGCAGGAATTTCCTCTGCAAATAAAGCTTGCGCCCGTGAGTGGAGACGTCTCATCCAGGCCAATTTGTAGTCAAATTTTGGTCCTGGGCAGGGGTTGCCGTTTGGCAGGTAAATCGAACCCACACGAAAACCAGCAACTGTTGCTTCAATATAACGGGACTGATCGTCTGCTTTGTCATCTTCAGTCAGACAGGGTAATCCTTTTGTGACATCGTTTATATGATGCGGGCTGAGGATAGCGACTCCATTATAGGTTTTCTGGCCATGACAGGCACTGTTCCATCCTATCGCTGCAAATTCATCATACGGGAATGCTTCATCAGTCAGCTTCAGTTCCTGCAGCAAAAGGCAGTCAGTCTGGCCGGAACGGCAATAGTCAAGAACATGCCCAAGACGGGCTTTCAGGGAATTCACATTCCAGCAGGTAATGCGCATATCAGCGCGTCTAAACCGAAAAAGATGTCCCACAGCCGCAGTTGGCTGTGGCGTTCGGGTTTTCAACCGCAAAGTAAGAGCCGATCAGCTCTTCTTTAAAGTCGAGCTGGGCTTGCTCTAAGAACGGCATCGACATCTCGTCAATCAGCACGGTCACGCCATGCTGGTTGAGTTCTAGGTCATCATCATTTTTGATGCTGTCAAAATCAAATTTGTACTGAAAGCCGGAACAGCCGCCACCATCAACCTGAACCCGAAAATAGGGGCCGGGTTCTGTCTTCAGCAACAAAACAATCCGCTCTGCAGCTGATTTGGTCAGCGAAAAATTCGGGGCTGGGGCAACATTATTCATCTGGTCTGATCCAAACTTGTCAGTAAAATTTCCTGATATGAATATGACAATGACAGCCCTGGAAATCAAGATGGGGGTGAATTGATGACTTTGGGGTCTGGTTGAAATTCTGATATAGTTTGCCAGGAAAACTAGCAGCCCCAGCCAAAGAGCCTCATTATGACCGCTCCGTCATCTTTTTCTTTTGCCTCTTATGCCTGTCTTGCTTCAATAAAGGGGCGGCAGATTGCAGAGGTAGACAGTCCGGCCAGGCCGTTCGGCCGCACACAGTTTCAGCGTGACCGTGACCGTATTATTCATTCTGTCGCCTTTCGTCGGCTGAAACATAAAACACAAGTGTTTTTATATCATGAGGGCGATTATTACCGCACCCGGCTGACCCATTCATTAGAAGTAGCACAAATCGCGCGCACAATGGCAAGGGCGCTGGGGCTGAATGAAGATATCGCAGAAGCGGTGGCGCTGGCCCATGATCTGGGCCACCCGCCTTTCGGCCATGCTGGCGAGACCGCGCTGAATGAGGTGATGGCAGATTATGGCGGCTTTGACCATAATGAGCAGTCGGTCCGGGTCTTAACCCTGCTGGAAGAACGCTATGCCAGGTTCAATGGTCTGAATTTGACTTTTGAGACCATTGACGGGGTGATTAAACATAACGGGCCAATTACAGATGAGGTCAGGCCTACAATCGCTGCGATTGATAAGGATTGGGGGCTTGATCTAGCGCTCTGGCCAAGTCTGGAGGCGCAGCTGGCCAATTTGTCTGATGATATCGCTTATATGTCGCATGATTTTGATGATGCGTTGCGGGCAGGCCTGATCACGATTGATCAGATTGACGAGTTGCCTGTGGTCGGGGCTGTATTGCGGGAAATACATAACCAGCATTGTAATCTGAACATGGGCAGGCTGACCCATGAGCTGACCCGGCGGCTGATTAGCTATTTTGTCGAGGATGCTTTGGTGAACACAACTTCGCGGCTGGCAGATGTAAAACCGGAAACGGCTGAGGATATCCGAACCGCCGGACAGGCTCTGGCCGGGCATTCCGGACAGGCAGCAAAAGAGCTGGCCGCCTTGCGTAGCTTT
The DNA here is from genome assembly GCA_902523435.1 of uncultured SAR116 cluster alpha proteobacterium. Lineage (GTDB taxonomy): Bacteria > Pseudomonadota > Alphaproteobacteria > Puniceispirillales > Puniceispirillaceae > JADHLI01. The sequence goes on along the minus strand of CABYZM010000027.1, from coordinate 13,450 downwards.
TTGATGGCCTATAGCTGGCGTCATTACAAGGTCAACAGAATGACCAGTAAATCCAAGAAACAGCTGGCTGCTTTGTTTGATAGACTGTTGTCTGAGACCAACCTGATGCCAACTGAATGGCAGGACAAATTGAAAGATCAGACAAGGGCTGAAAAAGCACGCATTATTGCCGACTATGTGGCTTCCATGACAGACCGCTATGCGCTATTAGAATATGAACGTATTTTTGAAACTGGTCCTATTCTCGTCTGACATGGATATTTTTTCCCGCTTTGCTGATTTTGTTGCCGTTTCTGTTCACCAGTTGATTGAGGATGGCCAGGTAACGTCGCGACAGGCTGTGAATACCGAAAAGCTGGTGGTTGAACTGCCGCGTGAGGAAAGTCACGGCGATCTGGCCTGTAATGCGGCCATGGTTCTGGCGAAGCAGGTCAGCATGGCCCCGCGCGATCTGGCCGGGCTGCTGGCAGACAAGCTGGCGGCACATGAAGATATTGCCGCTATTGATATCGCCGGTCCTGGGTTTTTAAATATCACACTGAAGCCCGGTGTCTGGCCAGCAGAATTGAACGCCATTTTGTCAGAGGGGTCTGAGTACGGGCAATCAGATATCGGCAACGGGCAGGCGGTCAATGTGGAATTTGTATCTGCCAATCCTACCGGACCATTACACGCCGCCCATGCAAGAGGGGCAATATTTGGTGATGCGCTGGCAAATTTGCTAGCATTTTGCGGTTTTCAGGTTACTCGTGAATATTATATCAATGATGCTGGCTCTCAGGTTGACACGCTGGCCCGTTCGTCGTTCCTGCGCTATCGCGAGGCCTTGGGCGAAGAGAATGTTACCATCCCTGAAGGGCTGTATCCGGGCGAGTATTTGAAAGATGTGGGTGAAGCGCTGAAAGCCCGTTATCAGGATAGTTTGCGTGATCAGCCAGAGGTCGTCACCCTCCCGATTGTCAGAAGCTTTGCTATTGAAGCAATGATGGACGGGATCAAAGCAGATTTGCGTGACCTGGGTATTGAAATTGATGTGTTTTCTTCGGAACGTCATTTGGTTGAGCAGGGGCGTGTTGACGAGGCAATGGGAAGTTTGCGCGCCCGTGGTCTGGTCTATCGGGGAGTTCTGGCGGCGCCAAAGGGCCAGCTTCCAGACGACTGGGAAGAGCGAGAGCAGCTGTTATTCCGGGCAACTGAATTCGGAGATGATACTGACCGCCCGTTACAGAAATCAGATGGAAGCTGGACTTATTTTGCCTCAGATGTGGCTTATCATGCAGATAAGCTGAACCGCACTGGCGGCGCTTTGATCAATATCTGGGGGGCAGATCATGGTGGTTATGTGAAACGGATGACAGCCGCCACACAAGCCTTGTCTGAACAAAAAGATATGCTGGATGTAAAATTATGTCAGCTGGTCACGCTGCTGGATAAGGGTAAGCCGGTTAAAATGTCAAAGCGAGCGGGAACCTTTGTGACGCTGCGGGATGTGATGGAGACTGTCGGTGCTGATGTGATGCGCTTTATCATGCTGACCCGGCGCAATGATCAAACGCTGGAGTTTGATTATGCAAAGGTGACAGAAAAAAGCCGCGAAAATCCGGTGTTCTACGTTCAATATGCGCATGCCAGAGCTTCATCTGTTTTGCGGCAGGAGGATATCCGTGGTTTGACGGAACAGGGGCAGCCTGATCTAACCCTTTTATCAGATATGCATGAAGTGCGGCTGATTAAACAGCTGGCGAGCTGGCCATCTGTTGTCCGTGCGGCGGCCCTGACCCATGAGCCGCATCGGGTGGCGTTTTATCTGATTGATCTGGCCGCCTTGTTTCACGGCCTGTGGAATGCTGGGCGTGATAATTCGGCCTTGCGGTTTATTTTGGAGTCAGATGCTGGGTTAACCAGAGCACGGCTCAAACTGGTGGCAGCAACTGCGCAAGTCATCAAAACAGGCTTGCATTTATTGTCTGTTCGAGCGCCGGAGGAGATGTAATGGTGGTTGGTGAAATGTCTGATATTGCTCCTCCAAAGAAAAGCCGGTTTGCACGCCTTTTCATAATAATAATTCTCCTCTCAATGCTGGGTGGTGGCGGATGGGCGGCCTGGATATATATCGTGCAACCGCCGCCAGAAAACAGCCCAGTCGTTTTACGAGCAGATCCGACCCCCTTCAGAGTTAAGCCAGCTGACGGCACACAGACAACTATCCCCAATCAGGATTCAACCTTTATGAACCTTATTGACGGAAATGCTGAGGCCAACCAAAACTCTGAGGTTATATCACTTTCTGATCCGGCTCCAGAGCCCCCACCTGTTGCTGTGACAAAGCCAAAAGATGAAACAGCTCAGCTTGAGAGTGAAAATAATTCTGTATTACAGGATGCCGATGTTCAAAAACAACAGGTTATCCAAAGGGATGAAACTGACAATAAGCAGTTTGCAGATGTGGATGCTAGAACTTCTGATGGTCAATCGGATACTGACAGCGCTCAGGAGAATGCTACCAGCCTGGAAGTTGAACAAAAAAAGTTGGAGGCTGTAGATTTAACTACGGCGCTCAACGCGCCTGCCATGCCAGCCCCACGCCCAAAGGCAACAGAGTTCGGTCAGGTTGAAATGATGGTTCAATTAGCGGCCTTTCGTAAAGAAGACAAAGCCAAAACTGCGGCAGCTCTTTTAAATCAGAAACATGCAAACCGTTTGCGGGGCCATCAGCTGGATGTCCAATCAATTAAATCAACAGATGGCCAAGTGTTCTGGAGGGTGATCACGGATCCTATTCCTAAACAAGAAGCTTTATCAATTTGCGATGGTTTGAAGCGGGCAGGGCAGGATTGCATCATCAGGCAAACAAAGGCGCAAAAGCCATGAGTGATGATTTTGAAGAGGATGTTTCCGCCTCTGCCTCAGATCAGCAATTATCTTTATTTGTAAATCTGGATGGATTTGAGGGGCCAATCGATTTACTTTTGTCTCTGGCACGTGAACAGAAAGTGGATTTGGGTAAAATTTCTATTCTTCCCCTGGCAGAGCAATATCTCGTTTATATTGAAACCGCCAGAGACCTTAATCTCGAAATTGCAGCAGACTATCTGGTAATGGCGGCTTGGCTTGCCTATCTTAAATCTCGACTATTGTTGCCTGATCCAGAACCAGAACAGGCAAGTGAGTTTATTGATATGACAGATGCGTTGCGCTATCAGCTTGTCAGGCTTGAATCTATGCAGTCAGCAGCCAAGCGGTTGACAGATCTACCGCTTCTAAATCGGCATCGTTTGGTAAGGGGACAACCAGAAAAGTTTGAGCGCAAGGAACAGATTGTTCGGCAGGCGCGCTTATATGATCTCTTGTCAGCTTATGGCGGAATGATCTCATCGGATGACGCAGAGAAGCTGACGATTGCGGCTACACGGCTTTATTCTGTTCAGGAAGCTGCAGGCCGTTTGCAAAATTTATTGCCTCGCACACCGGGCTGGTCTGAGCTGTCTACTTTTTTGCCAGCCAATCTCACGCAGCCACTTGATCGGCGGTCTGCTGTCGCCTCTCATTTCGTTGCTTCACTTGAATTAGCCAAGGATGGTGTTGTCGCGTTGCGGCAATCATCTGCTTATGCACCGCTTTTTATTCGCTTAAAGGAGTCAGTCAAATGAGCGATCCAGCTGATTTACCCAAAACTGATGCGGTTCAGGCTGCCCGTATCATAGAAGCAATGGTATTCGCTTCGGCAAAGGCTATTCCAATTAAATCTGTTTTACCATTTTTACAGGACGAGGCGCAGCTGCCGGAAATTCTAGAGCTGATTCAGTCACGCTATGATGAGCATTCAGGTCTAAGTTTCGAGGTCAGCGGGGACCAGCTTGCCTTTCGAACGAAAGCTGATATTGCTCGCTATCTATCCTTGGATAAACCTGTTCAGAAACCCTTGTCTCGTGCAGCGTTGGAAGTTTTAGCAATTATTGCTTATCATCAACCCATAACACGTTCTGAGATTGAAGAAATTAGAGGTATTAGCCTTTCGCGTGGTACATTGGATATTCTGCTGGAACTGGAATGGGTCAGGCCACGTGGTCGTAGGCAGACGCCAGGTCGACCGTTAACCTGGGGAACAAGTCCAGAATTTTTGGATCATTTTGGTATAAAGACTACTGATGATTTGCCTGGAATGGAAGAGCTAAAATCAGCTGGATTGCTTCGTAAAGGTCAGGTTTTAGGAGCGCTTGCTGAGTCTAGAAATGATAAAGGTGCTGAAAATGAGGAAGAGAGTGCTTTGGATGAAGCTGATTTGCTCAACACAGATTTTGAAGACCGGTTTTGAGTCGAATTTGCAATAGAAAATGAAGATACTTAGAATTAACAAATGTAAATATGTGGTCTGTCAGGAGCTGAATTGTGATCACGTTTAAGAATGTAAGTCATGCTTATGGCCGACAACAGTCTGTGACTGATATTTCCTTTCAAATCGAAGGTGGACAAGTTGTTACCCTTCTTGGGCCGTCTGGTTGTGGAAAAACAACACTGCTTCGCCTTGCTGCAGGTTTTGAAACCCCAATTAGTGGCCAAGTTGCGCAAGATGGGAATATTCTCTCCAGTCCATCAATTCTAGTTGCGCCTGAGCGCCGGCAAATGGGGCTTGTCTTTCAGTCTTATGCTTTATTCCCGCATATGACCATAGGTGAGAATATCCGATTTGGGATGAAACAAACAGATAGCGAAGCTGAAATTTATTTAGCTGAGCTTATGCAGGAAATGGACCTGTCTGACATGGAAACAAAGTTTCCACACGAATTATCTGGTGGTCAGCAACAACGTGTTGCTCTTGCAAGGGCACTTGCACCAGCGCCGCGCCTGATTCTGCTTGATGAGCCATATTCTGGCCTGGACAGTCGTCTTCGAGAGCGTGTGCGTGATAAAATGCTACATATTCTCAGACAGACAGGAACAGCAGCTCTGATGGTCACACATGATGCTGAAGAGGCTATGTTTATGTCTGATAAAATCATGGTGTTGCGTGATGGAAAAATCATGCAACAAGGTCGTCCAATCGATTTGTATTGTCGGCCAGAAAATGCTTTTGTTGCCGAATTTTTTGGCGAGGTAAATCACATTCCTGCCAGAGGCCGAAATGGTCAGGCGGAAAGCATGGTTGGCAATTTTGCCTGCTCAGGAATTCAAGATGGGCAGGCCGCAGATGTTCTTATTAGGTATGAAGGATTGCAAATCAGCCTGCAGGAAACAGGCCTAAAAGCAAGGGTTATGGAAAGTCGGTTGTTGGGAGGCTCATCTTTGCTGCATTTGAGTATGACTTCTGAGACTGACACCAGTCGGGAACTGCACCTTCATGCTCGTATTCCGGGCTTGAATTTTATGGCAGAGGGTGAAATCGTTCATTTGGATGTTGATCCTGCACAAGTGTTTGTCTTTTCACAGTTGGAAAAAAATGCAACAGTTTCACGCTAGCTGTTGCCGCCAACGATAAGCCTGGCTATAGTCAGGCCTCAATTTAACAAAGCCTATTCGGTAGCAAGTCTGCACCAACGGCTCAGACCTTTTTTAAAGGGGATCAATTATGGGTTTTACGAGCATTTGGCATTGGATTATTGTCCTTGCTGTAGTTTTGATTTTGTTTGCACGCCCTGGCAAAATTTCAGGAATTATGGGTGATTTTGGTAAAGGGCTTCGTAGTTTCAAAGAGGGAGTAAAAAGTCCTGAAGACCCTGAAGAAGGTGAGGCTGATACAATAGAAGAAGCGCCAACCAATAAAGCCACGCCTAAGAAAGTGGCTAAAAAGAAAGCTGCCCCAAAAAAGACTGCAAAGAAAAAATCCTCTGCGAAAAAGGCTGCAAAAAAGAAAGCTTAGGTTGACGGTGCTTTTAACTTTGCAAGCAAACTTTAATCTTGGTTTCTTTTTGCTTTGCTTCAGACTGGGGCTAAACGACCTTTTAAGACAAGGAGACTGAAATGTTTGATTTCGGTTGGCAGGAATTTATGATGATTGCCTTCGTTCTTGTTTTAGTTGTAGGGCCTAAAGATCTGCCAAAAGTTTTGCGCGGGTTCACAAAAGTTACTGGTCAAGCCCGTCAAATGGCAAGAGAATTCACCCGAAGTCTTGAAGATGTCGCTGCTGACAGTGACATGAAAGACGTTAAAACAATGGTGTCAGATCTGAAGTCAGGTAATTTAGATGACGTAGCACGTGTGGTGGACGATGCTGTGAAGCCTGAACTTACTTCAGCTGGTCAGGAAAACAATCTTTCTACACTTCGTGAAGACATTGAAGCGGTTAAATCTGCTGGGCGCAAGGCGACGAATGTTGAAGCTGAAAAAAATGATCAGGATAAAAGTTAATGGCAGAGACAACCCATCAAGATGATGGCTCTATGAGCCTTCTCGATCACCTTACCGAGTTAAGAAATCGGTTGGGTATTGTTATGATTGGGTTTGTTATCATTTTTCTTGCCTGTTTCATTCGACCGTTTGGCAGTGGCAGCCACAATATTGCAGATATAGTCTATCTATTTTTGCAGGCGCCTTTGGCAGAGCGCCAAGAAGTCAGTCGTATGATTTTTACAGGTTTGCATGAGGGGTTTTTTACACAGGTAAAAGTTGCCTTTTTCGTATCAATATCAATAACTTTTCCGTTGATGTTGTTGCAAATATGGAAGTTTGTTGCACCTGGTCTTTACAAGAATGAGAGACAGGCTATCTATCCATTCTTGCTTGCTACGCCCGTGCTGTTTGCACTAGGGGCTGCGATGGTCTATTACATTGTTATTCCGTTAGCGTGGGATTTTTTCCTGTCCTTCGAAGTGCAGGGCGGGGCAGGGGCATTACCTATTGAGGTTGAACCCCGAATTTCTGAATATCTTAGTCTTGTCATGCGCCTCATGTTCGCTTTCGGTCTCTCCTTCGAGCTTCCAGTCATTTTGTTATTGCTTGTGCGCGCTGGATTAATGACGGCGGACGGACTTGCTAGCAAGCGTAAATATGCCATTCTTTTTGCGTTTATTGCTGCAGCTATACTGACACCACCTGATGTGATTTCGCAGGTGTTGCTAGCAATTCCTGTGATCATGCTGTATGAATTATCGATTTTAGGTGCACGCCTTATACAGAAGCGTAGTGGGGACGAAACGGAAAGCTGACCTTGGCCAGAGCTGTCCTATTCTGACATAAAGACTTACTAATTCTTAGAGGCTGAGAGGTGTAATTCTCATGCATGATATTCGATTTATTAGAGATAATCCTGAACAGTTTGATGCAGCTTTAGCGCGGAGAGGCTTGCCTGCTGCTGCTCTGCAGATCTGCAATTTGGATACGCGTAGACGCAAATTACAAACTGAGCTGCAGGATAAACAGGCGCGGCGCAATGAGGCAAGCCGGGAGATTGGACAGATCAAAGCACAGGGTGGTGATGCTAGTGAAGTCATGTCTGAGGTTGCCTTACTCAAAAAAGCTATCCCTGAACTGGAAGCAGAAGAGGTCAAAATTGCTGCAGAGATTTTAAGCCAATTAATGGGGCTGCCCAATATTCTGGATGAACGCGTTCCTGATGGTGAAGATGAGGATGAAAATGAGCTTATAAAAGTAGTCGGGCAGAAACCGTCTTTTGATTTCACGCCGCGTGATCATGTCGATTTGGGTGAAAGCTTGGCTGAAATGGATTTTTCGATTGCAGCAAAACTTTCTGGCGCGCGCTTTGTTGTCCTGAAAGGTCAGCTAGCCAAACTTGAACGTGCTTTGGCTGCCTTCATGTTAGATATACATACAAAAGAACATGGCTACACTGAAATTTTGCCACCGGCTCTGGTGCGCAGACAGACAATGACGGGAACTGGGCAACTGCCCAAATTTGCAGAGGATTTGTTTCATACTACTGATGACAGGTGGCTGATCCCTACCGCCGAAGTGCCGCTGACGAATTTGGTTGCAGACAGCATTGTTCCTGCTGACCAGCTACCTCTGCGGCTGACAGCATTTACACCCTGCTTTCGTGCCGAGGCGGGTTCTGCAGGCCGCGATACCAAAGGCCTTATTCGTCAGCATCAATTCTCAAAAGTTGAGCTTGTTTCTATTGTTGCACCTGACCAGTCAGAGGCTGAGCTCGAACGGATGACGGCCTGCGCAGAGACAATCCTGCAGAGACTAGGTCTGTCCTTCAGAGTATTGCGCCTGTGTTCCGGAGATACAGGATTTTCTGCACAGCAAACATTTGATCTTGAGGTGTGGCTTCCTGGTCAGGATGAGGGCAGGGGCATGTATCGTGAGATATCATCTTGTTCGAACTGCGGGCCGTTTCAAGCGCGCCGGATGAAAGCCAGAACCCGCAAGGATGGCCAAAAAAATACAGAATTTGTCCATACGTTAAACGGATCAGCACTTGCGGTTGGCCGCTGCATGATAGCCGTTATGGAAAATGGTCAACAAGTAGATGGTACAATTGCGTTGCCTGAAGTTTTGCACAGCTATATGGAAACAGATGTACTTGTTCCTACGAAAGGTTGAGCTGCGTGCGTGTCTTAATCACAAATGATGATGGATTAGATGCAGAAGGATTGCATCTTCTTGAGGAGCTTGCGCTTCAGTTTACTGATGATGTCTGTGTTGTTGCCCCCTTGTCTAACCAGTCAGGTGTAGGTCGGGCAATTAGCCTACACAAAGATATTGAATTTGTGCGCCGTGATGAGCGGCATTATGGTGTCTCTGGCACGCCAGCGGATTGTGTCATGATGGCACTCAACCTGCTTTACGCCGATCAAAAGCCTGATCTGGTTTTGTCAGGTATTAATCATGGGATGAATGTTGCAGATGATGTGGGTTATTCAGGCACCATTGGTGCGGCAATGGAGGCGGCAATTGTTGATGTGCCAGCTGTTGCTCTCTCACAACGATTCTTTCAGGGCCAGATGGATTTTACACCTGCGAAGTCAGTTGGTCCGCAAGTGCTGGCTGCCGCATTAGACATACAGATACCACCGCGTACCATTCTGAATATCAATTTTCCTGAAGCCCGCTTAGGGCCGGTAAAAGGCATTAAAAGAGCAACCTTGGATGAGCATAAGTTTTCTGATGAAATAATGCCTGGGCATACACCTAACACATACCGGATTGGGCCACTTGTGATGCGTGAAAAAGTTAATCAGGATTCTGACAGATGGTGGTTGAATGAAGGATTTGTTACCTTCACACCATTACATATGAACGCAACTGACCTCAAACTTCTGGCCAAATTTCCTGAGAAGGATTTTTGAACTGGCGCAATGGTGACAGCACAGACAGACGAATTTCTGCATCAAAAAGCCAAATTGGTCATGACCTTACGCGCGCAGGCGGTAATGAACGCAAAGATATTGTCAGCTATTGAACAGACACCCCGAGAAAAATTTGTCCCTGAACATCTCAAAGCGCATGCTTATGAAAATGCTTCATTGCCCATCGGTGATGGGCAGACTATAAGTCAGCCATATATTGTCGCCAAAATGACTGAATATCTGGATTTAAACAAACGCCACAGCGTTCTGGAAATCGGGACTGGAAGCGGGTACCAGGCCGCGATTTTGGCCTGTCTTGTTAGGCGCGTTTACACAATGGAACGACTTCGTCCTTTGTTAGTTCAAGCTGAAGCTAGATGTAAACAGTTGCAATTATCAAACATAATTTACCGTCATGCTGATGGTAATAAAGGTTGGCCCGAAGCAGCTCCTTTTGACCGTATCATCATCACCTGTCAGACAGAAAAAGTCCCCACTTTTCTTCTTGACCAGTTAAAGGTTGGCGGGATCCTTGTTGCACCTGTAGGCCCATCTGGTCAGGAAGAATTGTTTCGTGTAAAACGAAAAGAAAACGGGATTGAGACGGAGTGCCTTATGCCCGTCAAGTTTGTTCCTATGGTTGATGGAACAGAAAGGTAGCAGCGGGAAGTCAAACATATGACGATGCACATCCATGCAGATTTTATCAAAGCAGCCGCTTTTGTGCTGTTGGGCAGTATTGTTGCCGGTTGCCAGTCTTCAAGTTTGGTAGGGGCCAAGAACGTTCTTACACTTAAAAGTGACACACCTGCAAATGTCGAGAATGCACCTCTTCGTGAAGCTAGACGGACCATACCTGTATCTGGAACAGTAGTTGTACAAGATGGTGATAATCTATATCGCATTGCTACAAGATATCAGGTTACGCCACAATCTATTATCAGGGATAATGACCTTGTCGCTCCTTATAACCTTTATTCTGGTCAGGTTTTGCGTGTAAAGCCATCAAAGACGCATGTTGTAAAGATTGCAGATTCACTGTTCAGCTTGTCTCAACGATATGCGGTCAGCCAATTTGAGCTTGCCCGGTTAAATCAGTTATCAGAGCCATATGCGTTGACCGTTGGGCAGGTTCTGCTGTTACCGGAAACACTTGATTTATCAGTACTTCAGATTGACGGGCTGGCTCCTGATAAAGTAACAACGACCACTACCGCAGCACCTTCTTCTGCGCCCGTTTTGCAATCCAAAGAGCAGCCAGTAAAGACATTTGTTGCGCCATCGCTTGGTAAGTCCGGCTTTACTTGGCCTCTTGAGGGAGAAGTGACGACAGAGTTTGGCCCTGCAGAACGCGGGGTGCATCATGATGGGGTGAAAATAAGCGCTCCCTTGGGAACTTTGGTCACGACATCTGCTCCCGGGACAGTTGCTTTTGTCGGCACCGAGTTGAAACGGTTTGGTACACTCGTTTTGGTGAAGCATGAAAGAGGTTATATCACCGCTTATGCACATCTGGATGTGTTGTCTGTCAAAGAAGGAGACGTGCTCAGTGACGGTACGGTTATAGGGCAGGTAGGAACAACGGGTTATGTTGACACACCGCAGCTTCATTTTGAAATTCGCAAAAGCCGAACTCCGGTTAATCCGCGCGAACTCATTTCTTAATTTTTAACGGTCACAATTTGATCTGATGTTGCATGGCTAGATTTAGGATATATTGAAACGCTGTGCGACCCGAACGGTTACCGCGTCCCATTGCCCAGGATAAAGAATCTGGCCGGATGTCTTCAAAGTCAACAGGTATATTATAATAGCTGACATACCACTTTATCATCGCTAGATAGGTGTCCTGATCGACAGAATGAAAGCCAATCCATAAGCCAAAACGGTCAGATAAAGAGATTTTCTCTTCTGCGGCCTCTGATGGATTAATTGCTGTTCCTCTCTCATTTTCAATCATTTGTCGGGGCATAAGATGGCGACGGTTAGAGGTTGCGTAAAACACAATATTTGGAGGCCGGCCTGACAGGCCGCCTTCAAGCACTGCTTTGAGTGATTTGTAAGAAATATCATCCTGTTCGAACGCCAAATCATCACAGAAGATGATAAAGGGGCGATTTGTCTGTGCCAGAAGACTCATTACATCTGGCAGATCATTCAAATCTTCTCGCTGTATCTCGACTAGACCAAGATGATGTCCCTGTTCCAATAAATGGCCATGAACTGCTTTCAGCACAGATGACTTTCCTGTACCTCGCGCGCCCCATAACAGAGCATTATTTGCCCGCAGGCCTTCAGCAAATTTTGTTGTGTTTTCAAGCAGAAGTGCTTTTTGCTGATCAATGCCTTGTAAGCTGTCAAGAGGCAGCCTGTTAATCCCATCTACAGGACGAAAAGCCTGTTTTTCTGTCTCCCAGATATAGCCTTCATATCGGGTAAGATCAGTCTTTTTTGGGGCGGGAGGGGCCAGTCTTTCCAATGCATCTGCAATACGGGTCAGAAGGGCTGTATGTGTCTCATCTGTGCTCATGCTACCTGTCCACACAATCCATAAAAATTAGGCCAAAATATTCTGCTAATATACAAGACCTTATCCATGAGACGCAATCAATCATATAACTGAAATTGACCTGTTTTGCTGTTGCCGCCTGCAACACAAACAGGTATGGTTCAGCGGTAATTTTACAGCTTGGAACTAGGTCATCTTGTGCTGTTTCAATCAGTCGATATGATAGTGCAACGCACGTCATAGCTTAGGAGAAAAATATGATTATCAGCCCAGCCTTTGCACAGGCATCCGGTGGTGCCGGGGGATTATCGTCACTGCTGCCCTTTTTACTTATCTTTGTTGTGTTTTATTTCTTCTTGATAAGGCCTCAGCAGAAACGTGCAAAAGAACATCGTGAAATGGTGAATAATGTGAAACGCGGTGACAAGATTGTCACTTCTGGCGGTCTCTTGGGCACTGTCTCAAAGTCTGTTGAAGGGCAGGAAACAGTTGAGGTTGAGATCGCTAAGGACATAAGGGTAAGTGTTATGCGTACAATGATCGCCGACCTGCGGGACAAAAAAGATGCTTCAAAAACAGCTAAAGCAAAAGAGGACACCCCGAAACAAGGGCTAGGCGCATTATTTGGCAAAAAGAAATAACTGAGGGAAGGCTGTTTCTTAATCCTGAAATCCCTTTCAGATGGCAGCTTCTGAATGACAGGTTTTTTGCTTCATTTTAGGTCAACGGTTAAGAATAGGATCTCCATGCTACAGTTTGAAGGTTGGAAAAAAACACTTGTTTTGTTCGTTATCTTGCTTGGCTGTGCTTATGCCGTGCCAAACCTGATCAACGGAAGCCGAAGTGACCAGTCCACTGCAGGGGTAATGCGCTTTTTGCCGGGTGAAGCGATTAATCTGGGTCTTGATTTGCAAGGGGGTTCACATCTTCTGCTTCGTGCAGATCTTCCTGCTGTCCGTGAAGAGCGTCTCGAGGGGATTGCTGAACAATTGCGTCTGTCTTTTAGGGATGAAAAAATCCGCTTCAAAGGGTTAAAGGCTTCACGCGAAGCGGTAACATTCACGCTTCGTAAAATTGAGAATGAAGCAAAACTTCAAGGAATTTTCAATGAGTTGGGACGCGAGTTTCAAGTTTTTATTGAAGAACTAACATATAAAGTTAGCTTTTCCGAAGCTGGCTTGCAGCTAATGGCTGACAAGACTGTTGAACAGGCGATTGAGATTATCCGACGTCGTCTTGATCCTGATGGGACCAAAGAGCCGATTATTCAACGCCAGGGCCGGGACAGGGTTTTGATACAGCTGCCAGGGATCGATGATCCCGAGCGGATCAAGCGCCTGCTGGGACAAACCGCCCGCCTGACTTTTCAGTTGGTTGACACACGTACCACCGCGGACGAAGCCAAGCGCACAGGACGTGTACCGCCCGGCAGCCAGCTTCTTGAAAGCGTAAATAAGGGCGAGCCTAGTTATATAGTTGAGAAGCGCGTTATGGTTAGTGGCGAAATGTTGGATAACGCCAGCGCAGCTTTTGACCAGAATGGCCGCCCCTCGGTGAATTTTCAGTTGAACGCCGCTGGTGGCCGCAAATTTGGTCGGGTTACGGCTGAAAATATCGGCAGGCCTTTCGCTATTATCCTTGATGGTAAAGTGGTTTCCGCGCCTGTTATTCAGGCACAAATTTTTACTAATGG
>CABYZM010000026.1 GCA_902523435.1 uncultured SAR116 cluster alpha proteobacterium | reverse complement strand
ATACCGAGATGGTAATCAAAATTACAGGAAACCAGTGGTACTGGAATTACGAATATCCTGATGAGGAACTAAGTTTCGACAGCTATATGATTGATGAAGCTGAGCTTAAGAAAGGTCAGAAGCGTCTCTTGGAAGTCGATTATCCGATGGTTGTGCCGGCCGGCACTAGGGTCAAGCTTCTGGTTACGGGCAATGATGTGATGCATTCTTTCTTTGTGCCCTCACTCGCAGTTCAAACCTATTCGATTATTGGCCGGGTAAATGAAGCCTGGATAGATGTTCCTGAAGGTGCAAATACATACTACGGACAGTGCAATCAGATCTGCGGCGTGAACCACGCCTATATGCCGATTGTAGTGAAGGCACTTGAAAAGAAGGAATATGAAGCATGGCTTGCTGGAGCAAAAGAAGAATTCGCGTCTGTTGAGACGCCTGCAGATACTCTGCTGAAAAAGACATTGGTGGCATCTGCCAACTGAATAAGTGCGTGAAGGAGAAATACAAATGAGTGCCCAAAATACAAATAATGCGGCAACACATGCAGAAGACGGTCACGCTATTCCGACCGGATTTGTGCGGCGATGGTTATATTCTACAAACCATAAAGATATCGGAACAATGTATATCATTTTTTCCATTCTGGCTGCGTTGATTGGCGGCGGGTTTTCTATTTTCATGCGCATGGAATTGATGGAACCAGGCGTTCAATATATGGCTGATGGTCATGTTTGGAACGTATTTACCACCGCTCATGGCCTGATTATGGTTTTCTTTGTTGTGATGCCGGGGCTGATTGGGGGCTTTGGTAACTGGTTTGTGCCGATTATGATTGGTGCGCCGGATATGGCTTTTCCGCGAATGAACAATATTTCATTCTGGTTATTACCACCTGCATTTTTGTTGCTGCTAATGTCTGCAGTTATGGATGGCGGCGCAGGTGTGGGCTGGACCATTTACCCGCCGATGTCCAGCACAGCCGGAACGCCTGGAATGTCTATGGATCTGGCGATTTTATCGCTTCACCTTGCCGGTGTATCTTCAATTTTGGGGGCGGCGAACTTTATCACAACAATTTTCAATATGCGGGCACCAGGCATGACATTACACAAAATGCCGTTGTTTGCCTGGTCTATGTTAGTCACAGCCTTCCTCTTATTGCTGGCTGTTCCAGTTCTGGCCGGTGCAATTACCATGCTTCTTACTGACCGCAACTTTGGTACTACATTCTTCATTCCTGAAGGGGGGGGGAGATCCTATCTTATTCCTTCACCTGTTCTGGTTCTTTGGCCATCCGGAAGTCTATATTATGATTTTGCCTGCCTTTGGAATCGTCAGCCATATTATTTCGACTTTCTCACGCAAGCCGGTGTTTGGATATTTAGGTATGGCTTACGCTATGGTTGCCATTGGGTTTGTTGGGTTTATTGTTTGGGCACACCACATGTACACGGTAGGTCTTAACGTGGATACTCGAGCTTATTTCACTGCGGCTACCATGGTGATCGCAGTGCCAACAGGGGTGAAAATCTTTTCTTGGATTGCAACGATGTGGGGCGGGTCAATTTCATTTCGCATTCCGATGATGTGGGCCATTGGTTTTATCTTTTTGTTCACTGTGGGCGGAGTTACCGGCGTCGTTTTAGCAAATGCTGGTCTAGATGTGATTTTGCATAATACCTATTACGTCATTGCGCATTTCCATTACGTTCTGTCTCTAGGGGCTGTTTATGGTCTGTTTGCTGGTTTTTACTACTGGTTTGGAAAAATGACAGGCTATACCTATCATGAAGGCTTGGCGAAAATTCATTTCTGGATGACGTTCATTGGGGTGAATTTGACATTTTTCCCAATGCATTTCTTGGGCCTTGCAGGCATGCCACGTCGTTATATCGATTATCCTGATGCCTTTGCCGGCTGGAACTATGTTGCCTCTATAGGGTCTTATATCAGTGCGATAGGTGTACTGGTTTTCCTAGCACTGATTCTGGAAGCCTTTATTTCCAAGCGGAAAGCAGGGGCTAACCAGTGGGGTGAAGGGGCTACAACTATGGAATGGCAGGTTGCCTCGCCACCACCATTTCATACTTTTGATGCATTGCCAAAAATCAAATAAGCGCGACTAGAGCTGAAAAGGGACCAAATGATGACTGCCATCTCGTCTCAGACATCTGGTCATAAATTTAAATTGAAACCAACCGTCTCTGTATCTGTGGCGACAGTTGGTGACTTTTTCCAGCTAATGAAGCCACGAGTGATGAGCCTTGTGATCTTCACTGGATTAGCCGGCATGTATCTCGCCCCGGGTGAAAAGCATCTAGGCCTCGCCCTCGTGTCCTTGTTCGCGATTGCGGCTGGCGCAGGTGCGTCGGGGGCTATTAACCAGTGGTATGACCGGGATATTGACCGGGTCATGTCTCGGACACGCGGCCGGCCAATCCCAGCGGGAAAAGTAGACCCGGCTGAGGCCCTTGCCCTTGGCGTCGTCGTCTCTGTTCTTTCTGTGCTGTTGCTGTCCTTATCTGCAAATTTTCTGGCAGGAGGTCTGTTGGCGTTCACAATCTTCTTCTATGCTGTAATCTACACGGTGTGGCTGAAACGGAGCACGCCTCAGAATATTGTGATTGGCGGGGCAGCCGGGTCGTTACCGCCTGTTGTGGGTTGGGCCAGCATCACTGGCACAGTTTCTGTTGAAGCGCTGATTCTGTTTGCACTAATATTTTTCTGGACGCCACCACATTTTTGGGCCCTCGCTCTCGTCAAGAATGAAGATTATAAACAGGCTAACATACCGATGTTGCCTGCTGTCGCTGGTAAGCGCGAGACGCTGCGTCAGATTGTTATCTATTCGGCTGTAATGGCTCCTACAGGTGTGACCCCATATTTGGTGGGTCTGACCAGCATTGTTTATGGTGTTGTGGCAGCGGTATTGGGCAGTGTGTTTTTTCTACTTGCAATCCGGCTCTTCAAAGCGGCTACAGAAAGACAGTCATGGGAACTGTTTAAATTCTCTGTCTTTTATTTGACGGCGCTGTTCGGATGCTTGATTTTGGACAAGCTTTTTATTCAGCAGCTTGGGCTTCTGAAATTTATGGGAATTCAGTGATGGCAGAAAGAGAGCCAAAAACAGGGGCCGAAATGCAGACTATGCGCAAGCGCCGGAATCTCTGGGTGCTTGGGATGATTTTTGGCCTTGCTTTGCTGTTCTATTTTATCACCATCTTTAGGATGGGGGTGTAACGGCAATGACAATTACTGCTTCAAATCATAGCCTGGATAACCAAGGTAAAGACCAGCGTGATAAGACCAATAACAGGTTGTTGGCTATTGTCGCCGTTGTGGCGATGTCTATGGTTGGTCTGGCTTATGCCTCAGTTCCTCTATATAAGCTGTTTTGTCAGGTCACTGGATTTGGCGGCACCACACAGATTGCTACACAGGCGCCTGAACAGGCTCTGCTTACTGCTGAACCTCTGGCAGTCCGGCTTGATGCAAATGTTAACCCGCAATTGAACTGGTCATTTGTTCCGGTTGAACAGGAAGTCAGTCTGAAGCCTGGTGAAGAGGTTACAGCTATTTACCGTGCTACCAATATTGGCACGATGCCGTCCACGGGAACGGCGACCTTCAATGTGACGCCGCAGAAGGCAGGGCCCTATTTCATGAAAATAGAATGTTTCTGTTTTACGGAGCAAACTCTGCAGCCAGGTGAATCTGTTGATATGCCGGTAAGATTTTTTTTGGACAGCGAAATCGTATTTGACATCAATACCTCAGATATTGATGAGATTGTGTTGTCTTACACATTTTTCAAAGCAATGGATAATACAAGTTGAAATTAACCCAATATTGGGCCAGTCGGTGGGGGCAGGCTAATTTTAAGGAGAACTGACATGAGTGGAGCACAACAACATCCATACCATCTTGTAGAACCGAGCCCTTGGCCGGCCGTAGGTGCTGCTGCCGCTTTTGTAATGGCGATCGGCGGTATTATGTTCATGCATCAACGCGATTTTGGTCCTCACGTTCTCGGTCTGGGCTTTGGTCTTGTTCTATTGACAATGTTCATGTGGTGGCGAGACATTATTCGCGAAGCAGAATATCAAGGACATCACACTGCCATCGTTCAGATTGGGATGCGATATGGCATGATGCTATTCATCGCCTCTGAGGTCATGTTTTTTGTAGCGTTTTTCTGGGCTTTCTTCGACCGTGCCTTCTATCCGGTTGGTGGTGTCTGGCCACCAGAGGGGATCGAAACATTTAATGCATTTGACCTGCCATTAATTAACACACTTATTCTGCTACTCTCAGGTTGCACGGTTACCTGGGCACACCATGCATTAGTTCATGACAACAGACGTGATTTCATCAATGGATTGTTCATCACAATTTTGCTAGGTGCATTGTTTACCGCACTTCAGGCCCTCGAATATGACCACGCCGCCTTTTCCTTTACAGACGGTATCTACCCATCAGTCTTTTTTATGGCAACTGGTTTTCACGGCTTTCATGTGATAATTGGCACGTTGTTTTTAACGGTTTGTCTGTTCCGGGGCCTGAGGGGCCACTTTACATCTGAGCAACACTTTGGATTTGAAGCGGCAGCCTGGTACTGGCATTTTGTTGATGTGGTCTGGCTGTTCCTGTTTGTTGCGGTCTACTGGTGGGGGGCGTGATCACCTTTACTCATCCCCTGATGATATGATAGTCACCGGTCTGTGCTTTTTTAGTGCAGACCGATTTTTTCTTCTCCTGTTGAGCTCTCGATAATGTATTTCCGTCCATATTTATGGCTTACTGTTTTTTCTGTCCCGTCACTCGCTGTTTTGGTTATGCTGGGTCTGTGGCAACTAGATAGGCTGGTCTGGAAGACCGAGCTTATTGATAGTTTTAATGAGCGTGCCAATGCAGCTGCTATTCTGCCGCCGGACGCTGCCGCTGATCTAAGCCAGTTTGAATTTCACAATCTGGCTCTGTCTGGCCGATTTATGCATGACAGAGAGCTCTACCTGACGGGACGGACTTATGAGGGGAATGCAGGCTTTCATGTCGTTACACCGTTTCGCACTGATCAGGGTAAGGTCATTTTTGTGAATAGGGGCTGGGTGTCAGAAGCCTACCGTGAACCTGATTCCCGGTTGTTTTCGGTTAAAGATGAACAGGTAAGCTTACGTGCTGTTCTGCGGCTGCCACAGCAAAAGGGTTATTTTGTGCCTGAGAATGAGCCTGAAAACGGATTTTGGTTTACCTTGAAGCCAGAGGAAATGGCAGACTTTCATAAACTCGATCAGGCGGTCAGAACGTATTATGCCGATCAAATCCGGACTAGTGAGGTGTTAACGCTGCCTATCGCTGCTGAGATAAATATCGATGTACGCAATACTCATCTCAATTACGCGCTGACCTGGTTTGGGGTTGCTTTGTCTCTGGTCGGTGTTTACATCGCTTATCATGTGAATGCAGGGCGTTTGCGCCTGACCAGGTGGTCAGAACAATAGCCAGACCGTTCCAAAATAAAGGCAAAAAGTGATGGAATTTATCAGTACAAGGGGCAAAGACGGGCCAATCAGTTTTGAAACAGCGCTTTTGAATGGCCTTGCTCGTGACGGCGGCTTGTACCTGCCCGTTTCATGGCCTCGTTTCAACCTCGATGAAATCCGCCAGATGAGGGATTTGAGCTATTCAGACCTCGCTGGCCTTATAATGTCGCGATTTACAGACGGGGAAATAGACCAAGTCGAAATGACGTCACTTGCCCGGCAAAGCTATGCAGATTTTACACATCCTGATGTCGCACCTTTGCGTCCAGTGGCGGAGAATATCCATATATTGGAATTATTCCATGGTCCGACCATTGCCTTTAAAGATTATGCGATGCAGTTTTTATCGCGCGTCTTTGATCGCGCTTTGACACGACAGAATCGCACTGCCGTGATTATGGGAGCAACAAGTGGCGATACCGGCTCAGCAGCTCTTGAAGCTTTCAAGGGTCGTGATTCTGTCGATGTGTTTATTTTGTTTCCCAACGGGCGTGTGTCTCCTGTGCAACAGAAGCAGATGACTAGTATCTCAGCGAAAGGCGCTCATGCGGTTGCGGTCTCTGGTGACTTTGATGATTGTCAGGATATGGTTAAAGCGTGTTTTAATGATGTGGCCTTCCGCAATGAAATGAAGCTCTCAGCAGTGAATTCAATT
The DNA here is from genome assembly GCA_902523435.1 of uncultured SAR116 cluster alpha proteobacterium. Lineage (GTDB taxonomy): Bacteria > Pseudomonadota > Alphaproteobacteria > Puniceispirillales > Puniceispirillaceae > JADHLI01. Next base: position 11,395 of record CABYZM010000026.1, on the reverse strand, counting down.
AACTGGGCGAGACTGATGCCACAGATTGTCTATTATTTTGCATCAGCTTTGAAGCTAGGAGCGCCAGAACAGGCAGTTGCCTTTTGTGTGCCAACAGGCAATTTTGGCAATGTATTCGCAGGCTGGGTTGCCGCAAAGATGGGCTTGCCTGTTGAAAAGTTTATCGTTGCCTCAAACCGCAATGACATTCTGACAAGGTTCTTTGCCACTGGAACAATGCAAAGACAGTCAGTAGATCCCTCTCTGAGCCCGTCAATGGATATTCAAGTCTCCTCAAACTTTGAACGGCTTCTTTTTGAATTGTTGGATAGAAATGGCGTAGAAGTGACCAGACTGATGAAAAGATTCGCCAAGTCAGGCAGTTTTGACGTGGCTGAAAATGTGTTGCGTTCAGCCTTGTCTCTATTTTCTGGGTTTTGCCTTGATGATGATGGAACAAAGGCGGAAATCAGATTAACTTATCAGCAGTCCGGAATGGTTATTGATCCACATAGTGCAGTTGGTCTGGCAGGCGCGCGTCAGGCTAGGGCCTCTGGTCTAGTTCGCCAAGATACACCCATTATATCACTGGCTTGCGCGCATCCGGCAAAATTCCCAGATGCTGTTCAGTCAGCCTGCGGTATTTACCCAGGCCTGCCAGAACATCTGGCTAACCTGATGCAGCGTGATGATGCGATGCTGACAGCAGAAAATGACATTGAAGCTGTGCAGGCTCTGCTGCGCGCAGAAAGACGATAACGGCATGCAGACGACTATCTCTCGGCTGGAAAATGGGTTGACGGTTGCTTCAACACATATGCCTGATGCGCATTCTGTGGCTTTAGGTGTCTGGATTAAAGCAGGGGCGCGTGACGAATCTGAGGGACTGAACGGCGTTGCCCATTTTCTTGAACACATGGCTTTCAAAGGCACACGAAGCCGTGATGCTGCACATATTGCCCGTGAGGTAGAAGATGTAGGCGGCTTTATGAACGCGTATACCAGTCGTGAGGAAACGGCTTATTACATTAATCTTCTTCCCGAACATCTTGAACTTGGTGTTGAAATTATGAGTGACATTCTGACGGCCTCAACATTACCAAAACATGAAATAGAACGGGAACGGGGTGTGATTATTCAGGAAATTGGACAATCTCTTGATACACCTGATGATCTGGTTTTTGAACTATTTAACAAGGCTTGTTTTGGCGACCATACGCTCGGCCAGTCTATTCTAGGTACACAACAAACGGTATCTTCCTTTGGCCAGCAGGAACTAAAGGGTTTTATGGATAGGTTTTATGGAAGCAACCAGATGATTGTCTGTGCCGCTGGCCTGCTAAACCATGAGGAATTTGTAGTGCTGATTGGTGAACGCTTTTCTAGTTTGTCGATATCTGCAGTGCCTGACCGTAGCATGCCGGCCTGGCAAGCAGGAGACAGCCGGGCTGACAGGGATCTTGAACAAACGCACACAGTATTTGGGTTTTCGGCACCTGGCATCACCACTGCGCAGCGATACGATATGCTGGTTCTTGCCAATCTTTACGGCGGCGGTATGTCTTCACGGCTGTTTCAGAAGGTTAGGGAAGACAGAGGCTTATGCTATTCAATTTTTGCCTTTGCACAAATGATGTCTGATACAGGTGTGTTTGGCGTTTATGCCGGCACATCTGAAGAAACTGCAAATGAAATGCTAAAGGTCTGTGCAGCTGAATTAACCGATTGCTTGTCCAATATAAAGGCCGATGAATTGTTGCGTTCGAAGCAACAACTGAAAGCCTCAGTTTTGATGCGCCTTGATTCTGTGTCTGCGACTATGGACAGCCTTGGCCGCCATATTGCGCTTTTTGGTAAGGCACAGCATAAAGACCAACTTATCCGTTCTATTGAGGCCGTCTCGATAGACAGCCTGAGTATATTAACAGCACAAATAATTGCAGGCCGTCCGGCGATGGCTGCTGTTGGTCCGGTAAGTGCAGTCATGAATGTAACTGACTTATCAGATTTGTTTTCATCTTAAACGGAGTCAGGCTGTTCCAGCTGTTGATGACAGAGTGGCTGGGTTCAGACCAATTTGAGCAAAGCTTTTATCCCATAGATCATTTATATTGGTTTTAAAGAGAATATCTGCAGTTGCCGGCAGATGAACCCACATATTTTCACGCATCTCATGTTCCAGTTGGCCAGCAGACCAGCCAGCGTAACCCAGCATGACCTTGGCAAAGGATGGTCCAAGTCCGCGGCTGATTTCTGAGACCATATCTACATGTAAAGACAGACAAATACCGTTTGCAATGGGGATTGTTTCGGGCAATATTTGATCATCGGTGTGTAGAATATATCCCCTTTGTGGTTCAACGGGCCCGCCTGTATAGACAGGTTCCTCAGAATCAAGGCAAGACTGGTCTAGGTTCAGATGTTCCGCTAATTTTTTGAATGACAAGTCAGTATTTGGCTTGTTAATCACAAGGCCCATAGCCGCTTTAGTGTCATGTTGGCAGATAAAAATTACAGCACGTTTGAATCGCGGGTCTGTCATCTGTGGTGTTGCGACCAGCAGATGGCCAGCTAGGCTGTCGCTTGTTGGTGAAGATATGGTTGAGCTGTCGTGTTTCATAAGACCGATTGAATTGTTTCACTTTCAGTCTATCTCTGTTTTGGCTTGTTGCCAAACATTGCCGTCATTTCATTCCTTTTTTGAGATAAAACTCGAATCTTTGTGGAAGGTTATATGCCTTAACGCTAAAATATTGTAAGAACTCACGCATTATGAATATATCCCACTCATATTTTCAAGCTGCGGCTGCCTCGCGACCCAGGTGTATGCCCTGCCGGATGGTAAAGCTGTTTCTTATTATGTCACTGTTGGCCAGTATTTTGGTGCTGCCTGCCCGGGCAGCAGATAGTCTTGAAACAGAATTCGCCCGAGCAGAGCTTTTGTCTGCTGTTGAAGCAACAGGCAATTTGAGTGAGATACAACTTGGCCTACAGGTAACCCTGCAGCCAGGTTGGAAGATCTATTGGCGCAGTCCTGGTGATGCAGGTTTGCCAACACGGCTCAGCATCCAAGAAGCTGCTTTTTCTAAATTGAAACTGACGACAGCTTACCCCTTGCCAGAGCGTTTTTCTTTATTTGGTCTTGATACGTATGGCTATGGTGACAAGGTCATATTTCCTGTCCGGGTGACTGGTCATTCACCTGGTCAGCCATTAGATTTGCAGGCTGATCTGAATGCCCTAATCTGTTCTGATATCTGTGTGCCCTTTAATGGGCCACTTGCTATAAGGCTTCCTGCTGGCGCTGTTTACCCGTCAGACTATGCAAGGGAAATTGCACGAGCAGCTGCTATGGTACCCCGTGAAACATCCGATTTGGGTATTTCTATAAAGTCAGCAACTTATGATCATCAGCTGAACAGCCTTTATGTGCAGTTCAAGAATATAGATATCTCCATTGATGATATCTTTGTTGAGACAGAACAAAGGGGTCTCAGCTTTGCCCAGCCAGTACTAATAAAAGATGGCCTCTATAAAATTAGTGTTTCCGGAGAGGTTAAGGACGTTAGCCTTGAGCAGCAGACTATGCGGTTAACTGTGCAGTCGGATGATTTATTTGGGGAACAAACGATCACAATCGAACCAGTATCCAAACAGACTGCTACAATTCCAAAATTAGCCCTAATTCTCCTTTTGGCTCTAGCAGGTGGGGTGATTTTAAACATCATGCCTTGTGTTTTGCCTGTTTTATCTTTGAAATTAACATCAATCATCTCTATGAGAACCAGTCAACCACAAATTATAAGGCTAAGATTGCTAACAGGGGCAGTTGGTATCCTGTCCAGCTTTGCTTTGCTGACAGGTGGACTTGTGTTACTGAAGCTGACAGGGGCACGGATAGGCTGGGGGATACAATTCCAAAATCTGTATTTTCTTACCGCGATGGCACTATTCCTCGGTATCTTCACACTAATTTTGTTAGATAAAATTCACCTGCCCACACCACAATTTATTACCGGCACACAAGGTAGCCAGTTTTCGTCTGACTTTCTGTCAGGTTTTGTAGCGACACTGCTGGCTACTCCTTGTTCAGCGCCTCTGGTGGGCACAGCAGTAAGCTTCGCGTTATCTGCAAATTATGTTGTTTTAACTCTAATTTTAATGACTATGGGTGTCGGGTTGGCGCTGCCCTGGCTTTTATTGGCAATTGCGCCTCATTTGGTTTTGATGCTGCCAAAGCCGGGTGTATGGCTGAATTATGTGCGGCCTGTTCTGGCATTTGGCCTCTTGCTTACAATCCTCTGGCTTTTGTGGCTTATTTCATTGGCAAGTTCAGTCCTATTTGCAGGGGGAATTGCAGCTGGATTAATTTTTATCTGGCTGGTATCTGCTTTTGGGCCTGACAGATTTGTCTGGCCAGGGTTTATTGGCATAGCTGTGATATTTGTAATTCTGCCTGGCTGGATTGGCATTCCAGCTATGCCAGCAGATAGACAGAACGAACTCACAGTTGAAGATGGCGTTTGGCAACCCTTCTCGCTTGAGCTATTGGCTGATCTGAGAAATCAAAAGCAGGCTGTGTTTGTTGATATAACTGCAGATTGGTGTGTAACCTGTCAGGTCAATAAACAGCTGGTTTTAAAACGGAAACCTGTTCTTCAGTCTTTTGCTAAAGCTGATGTAAAGCTGCTGCGTGCGGACTGGACAAGGCCAAATGACATGATAGCTGACTATCTGTTGAAATATGATAGATTTGGCATTCCTTTTAACAGCCTGTATTTGCCGGATATGGTGGAGCCTGTGATATTTTCTGAAATATTGGTGGCTGAAAAGATTATAAACCTATTGGAAAACCGCTTGCGTTAATTTGAGTTAAAATGACATTGATAACTAGAAGGTTGATGCGCAAGCTTTGAAGTTCGAAAAGGGAAAAAAATGACAATAACTGCAGGCGCGACTGTCCCATCTGTTGACATTCACACAAAGACTAAAGAGGGCCTTGATACCATTAATACCGCTAAATATTGCGCAGGACGCAAAGTGGTTTTGTTTTGTGTTCCTGGAGCTTTTACGCCTACCTGTTCAGCAAAACATATGCCAGGATTTGTTGAAAATTTTGATAAGCTGAAGGCCAAAGGCGTAGATGCGGTGGCCTGTCTGGCTGTGAATGATGCGCATGCTATGTTGGCCTGGGCTGAAGCGCAGAATGCTGTTGGAAAAATCGATTTATTTGCTGATCCTAGATGTGATTTTTCAAATGCACTCGGCATTGACCGAGATATGGGCTCTGTCATGGGCATAAGGGCCGCTCGCTGTGCCTTCATCATTAATGATGGCGTGATCAATCATGTCTTTATGGAAGAAATTGGTGCGTTTGATGTATCTAGTGTGGAAAACATTCTGGACCATTTGTAGACTGTCGTCCCAAAGGAACTATCAAAATGTGTCAAAGCTCCAGTCTATCTTTAAATAAGGCAGCCTGCTCACTGGCCAGCCTGTCGCACATTTCATTCTGCGGATGGCCTGAATGTCCCTTTACCCAATCCCAAGTTACGGCATGAACATTCAAAAGACTGTCTAGCTTTTCCCATAATTCTCGATTGGCTACTGGTTTTTTAGTAGCCGTGCGCCATCCGTTGCGCTTCCAGCCCGCCATCCATTGCGTTATGCCCTGCATCACATACTTACTGTCGGTTACAATGTGTAGGCTCACTGGACGCTTCAACGCTTCCAATCCTTTAATGACAGCAGTTAGCTCCATCTGATTATTTGTTGTGTCCACCTGGCCCCCTGATAACTCCTTCATTTGTCCGTCCCAGCTTAACACCACTCCCCAGCCACCTGGCCCTGGATTGCCTAAACAGGCACCATCTGTGTAAAGATGGACAATCTTTTCTCGCTGTTGTTTGGTCACGACCATAGTCCATAATCCCCTGGGCCGGTCACCTTTTGATGAAATCTCAGCCTTGCCCAGAATTCAAGCGGGTCAAGTGGTTTGACCATTGCATCTGATGGGGTATTAATCCAGTCATAAAGCCGAGTCAGAAAAAACCGCATTGCAGCACCCGAACATAAAACATGTAAGTTTTGCTTTTCATCCTCTGTTAGTGGCCTGATGCCTTGATAGGCTCTTAAAAAATTTGCTGATTTTGAAATATTGAAACTGCCATCTTTATCAAAGCACCAGCTATTCAGGCACACACCCAGGTCGTAACTGTAAAGGTCATTACAAGCAAAATAGAAATCAATAATTCCGGTTAATTTATCACCGACGAATAAAGCATTATTCGGAAAAAGATCAGCATGAATATGCCCTGCTGGTAATTGTGCAGGCCATGCGTCTGTCAGTTGATGAATAATATTTTCTGCTTGCTCTTTTAAATTTTCAGGCATGTCTGCCAACTCACTATTAACAGACCGCAGTAAGGGCAGCCAGCTATCTGGACCAAGGCTGTTATCACGTTTCAGCGCAAATGACGACGATTCCAAATGAAAATGTGCTAATGAACGCCCTAATTCTGCACACTTTTCAACGTTTGGGAATTTTTGTGATGTGCCGTCCAGAAAGCTCACAATCGCTGCCACACGCCCGGCACAGCTTTGCAGAACTTTTCCTGTGTTATCTTTTATCGGGACAGGACATTGCAGTCCTGTTTTAGAAAGATGTTCCATCAATCCCAAAAAGTAAGGAAGATCAGCTTCATCCACCCGCTTTTCATAAAGAGTCAGGATGAAATTTGCCTTGTCCGTGCGCAAAAGGAAATTTGAATTTTCCACCCCCTCTGCGATACCTGCCATGCTTAGCAACTGGCCAAGGTTATAGCGGCCCAGCAAAGAATCCAGCTCTGTATCCTCAATATATGTGTAAACCGCTATCGGCCTGCCCTCCCAATGTCTTCAGCGCCTATTTCGTCAGCATTGAAGGAAGTTTGAACTGCATCTTTTCAGTGATGAAGTTCTGGGTGTTTACCTCAATCTGATAGCGCTCAGCTAATGCGGTCAGCACTTCATCTATTAAAATTTCAGGTGCGGACGCCCCCGCGGTCAGACCAATTACAGCAGCGTCATCAATGAGCTCATACGGTAGCATATTTGAATCGGCTATTAACTCTGCCTTAGCAATACCGGCATTCAGGGCAGTTTCAACCAACCGCTTTGAATTTGATGAATTTTGAGCACCAATTACAAGACATAAATCAACATCCTTTGCCATGGCTTTAACTGCGTTCTGACGGTTAGTCGTGGCGTAACAGATATCCTCTCCTTTTGGTCCTCTGATCTCAGGAAAACGGTGCTGCAGAACAGTAATTATTTCTGCTGTCTCATCAGCTGATAATGTGGTCTGGGTTGCAAAAGCAAGATCGCAATCTTCTGGTGGCTGGACGGCAAACGCGTCTTCAATTGTTTCAATAAGGGTGATTTCACTTGCCTCAACCTGGCCCATCGTGCCGATAACCTCTGGATGGCCAGCATGACCGATCAGAAAAATGTGACGCCCTTGCCGCACATGCTTATTGGCTTCGATATGTACCTTAGTGACCAGAGGGCAGGTCGCATCAATCGCAATCATATTAAGTTTTTTAGCTGTTTGATGAACGGTTTTGGCCACTCCATGTGCTGAAAAAATTACAGGGCTGCCAGAAGGAACTTCATCAAGTTCTTTGACAAATACAGCCCCCTTAGCTGCTAGATCATTTACAACGCGCTTATTATGAACAATTTCATGCCGAACATAGACAGGGCGTCCAAATTTTTCCAGCGCCACTTCTACAATTTTAATGGCGCGATCAACACCAGCACAAAAGCCTCGGGGTGAGGCGAGAATAATGGTTTTTCCCATTTTCTTCAGCACATTGGGCGTGGTCATTTTTGCCTTCCATACCTTTCATTAAGATGCAGCATATCATGAGATCGTTACGGTTTCATATCTGTAGCAGAATATGACGAAGACTGCTATAACATCAGGAAATTAGCACCAGCATAGGACATAAGGACACAAGTATGTTTACCGCCATCATCAGATCAGGTGGATTTGTAACACTCACAGCCTTTGTATTATCTGCCTGTTCTGCCTTCAGGCCAGATCCATATGTCTGTGATGAAAAAGTTACTGCCATTGAAATTGGCTCGAGGGTGGAATTTTTTACCGCTGATACATTTCAGCCTATCATGATCCGTCTGAACGGCGTATCTGCTTCATGTTATTCAGATGAGGACAAAACTGTTTTTGATGTATCAGTAGGGCTAAAAATCACGCGAGACCTCTCTGACTCATTGGAAGTAACCAAATTTCAGGTGCCTTTTATCATTGCTGTAATAGAAAGTTCTGAAACAGTAATCAGACATGAGAGCTTTGCCTACAGGGTGGCTTTATCCAAACAGATAGACAGTCTTTATCCTGTTATTGATTTTCAGACTAAAGCGCCAAAAGATGGCCGCATCATTTTGTCCCTTACGCCGGAAATCATTGTGCTGAAAAACTAGTTAAATGTGAATTTGGCGGGGAGAAGAAGCTGAAGGGATGGCCGACTTCGATTATATTTAAAGGCGAGAAATAAAAAATTATCTTGACAACAATAAGGCTTAGTGGAGCTTCTGCGGTTTTAGTGATTTATTTCAGAGAAGCAATTTGCTTTACGGAGGTTTCAATAAGCTTTAGCGAGGCATCTTCATCCATCTTCTCAGCAATCAACTCACGTGCAGAATCTACAGCTAGGCTAGCGGCCTTTGCGCGCAGTTCGTTTACCAAAGCGGCTTCCGATGCTTGTATCTTGGCTGTAGCCTGTGCTTCACGGCGGGCAACTGTTTCCATAGCTTTCTGCGCAGCAGTTTCACGAATCCGATTAGCAGCGGCTTTGGCATTTGCTACGATGGTTTTTGCTTCTTTTTCTGCATCACGCTTTAAACCTTTAAGCGAATCAAGCTCAGATTTTGCCTCTTCATGAAGCTTGCGGGCCTCGTCAAGTTCTGACTTTATTTTTGCTGACCTTGTATCGAGAGTTTCTGCAAGAGCTACTCCCGCCTTTTTCCACACTAGGACAACGAATAATACAAATCCAAGAGCGACCCACATAGCTTCATCGAAATGCATTTATGCCTCCTGACCTGACAGTTTAATTACTTTTTTTACCGCTTTGTCAGCTTCGGTTTTTTTAACCTTAATGCCGGTAACACTGCTAACGGTGTCTAAAGTCAACTCTTTGGCCACATCATGAATGTTTGCCAGGGCCTCATCCCGCATCTTAGATAACTTTATCTCGGCGGCTCTGGTTTTTTTAGCCAACTTGGTAGTCAAGTCAACTTCAGCTGCTTCAGCCTTCGCTTTTGCCTCAGCCATAGCCTTGCTTGCGGCTTCGGCTGCTGTGATCCGTGCAGTTTCGATGGCACTCTCATAGTTTTCTTTCATCTGTTTGGCTTCGGTTTCTGCATCTTTAGCTCGTTTCAGATCATCAGAAATAGTCTGTCTTCGGGTATTTAACACTGCGCCAATTCGCGGTGTGATGACCTTAGCCATCAGTAAGTAACCCACTAAAAAGGTAGCTGCCAGCCATAATAGCTGGTTAGGCCAGGTAGAAATATCTAGTTGCGGCAGGCCTTTTGTTTCGCTGCCCCCAGCTGCAATGGATAGCTGAGAACCCATTATAAAGCTGATTGCCGCCAACGCGGTAAAACCTGATTTTACAATACGCATTTTTGAGAGCATTGTTTTGACTACCTTGTCCTTTTCTGTCTAACTCTGCTTTTAATTTTTCAAAGCAGCATCAGACAAGTCTCTTTTAGATTATAGTCAAAGAGGGGATGGTGGGACAAACCAGACCATCCCTCTCTGGCCAGTTTCAGACAATCCGCCTTAAAGGGCAAAGAGCATAAGCAGAGCAACAACAAGAGCAAACAGTGCAATAGCTTCTGTCAGTGCAAAGCCAAGAATACCAATGCCAAACACAGTATCGCGTGCAGCAGGGTTACGGGCGATTGAGCTCACCAGAGATGAGAAAATGCTTCCGATACCAACACCCACACCAGCCAATGCAATTACAGCAAGACCAGCACCAATCATTTTTGCAGCTTCGACGTCCATCTCTTAATTCCTTCCATTTTTAGAGAATTCTGTTTCAATTTTCGTTCTGAAGTCTTGAAAAAGGTTTCAATTATTCAGATCTTTAAAAAAATACGCCTTCAGATCTAATGGAGATGTAGCGCGTCATTCAAGTACATACAAGTCAAAATCGTAAACACATAAGCCTGCAACACAGCGACCAGAATTTCGAGCCCGGTTAAGCCAATTATGGCAATAAGTGGTAAGAGTGAGCCGGCTGCGAATATCCCACCTGCGCTGGCAATCATCACGGCTAAGCCGCCAAAAACCTTCAACATGGTGTGTCCGGCCAGCATATTGGCAAATAGCCGCACGGAAAGGCTGACGGGGCGGACAAAGTAAGATATCACTTCTATCAGAACAAGAAAAGGGATTAACACTTTTGGTGCGCCTGCTGGCACGAAGAAACTGAAAAAGTGCAGACCGTGTTTGATCAACGCAATAACGGTGACACCCAGGAAAATAACAATCGCCATTGCGAAGGTGACAACAATCTGGCTTGTGGTAGTGTAGCTGTAGGGAATCAGTCCCAATAAATTAGAAAACAGTACAAAAATGAAAAGCGTGAAAATAAAGGGGAAATAGGGTTTGCCCTCACTGCCGACATTGCTGCGTACCATATCAGCAACAAACTCATACAGCATTTCTGCCAGCCCCTGCATGCGACCGGGAACGACAGCTGCTGGTTTCATGGCGATAAACAAAAACCCAAAGCTGACTAGAACGGCAAGAACCATAAAAAGTGAAGAATTGGTAAACTGGATGTCAAAACCAAACAAATTTAGTGCAAACAAAACCTTGATTGCAAATTGCTCAACTGGTGAATGCACCTAATTCCTCCCGTTCTTCTGCTCATCGGCCTTGTTTTCATCGGCTCGCGAGCTTTTCTCATTAACAAATCCAGCTGCCATGCCTTGCCCTGTTAGGGCCCGCCACACATTCATCATGCCTGCGGCAGAGCCAAGAAAAAAGAACACCACCATCAGGGTTGGTGTCGTGCCAAGCCAATTATCAAGAGCCCAGCCAATAATAGTGCCTACAACAACCCCTGCAACCAGCTCCGTTGTTACGCGACCAGCCAAAGCCATGCCGCCAGTCGGAAGTTTGGCCTTTCTGTACCGGCATTCTTGCTGTTGCCGAGTCTCAAACTCAGCAATCCGTTTGGACAGGTCGGCGACACGCGTCTGTCCTGCTGCTCTGTCCTCGTCTACCACATTTAATCCATTTTAACATTTTACCCCAACTTACTCAACAAATACAGATGTCGCATAAAGCTGAAGAACGCGCACAAACTAAGGTCGAACAGGGGTTTTTGTCAAG
>CABYZM010000025.1 GCA_902523435.1 uncultured SAR116 cluster alpha proteobacterium | reverse complement strand
TTATCACTTTTATAAACAGCAACGTTCCGGCCTGCTGCTTGTAGATCAGACAGTTCTATCGAATCCATATCGCCAATCACAGCATTGGGAGTCAACCCAGCCTTCAAAACATGTCGCAGGCCTCCGTCTACTGCAATGACTTTACCTTTTGGTGACTTTGAAAGTTGCGTCAAATCGCACGCCCCATTACCTACAAGTATGGTGATGTCGTTATCATAAATGACAGAAGGGAATGTTTGTTTTACCATAAATACATAGTAACAAAAAAATTACAGTTTCAACAATTAGGATCCTAAAAAAGCGGACTGCGTTCGTAGTCAGTATGCCCATTATTTCATGAGAAATTAATTAAATTTTATTGAAAACAAAAATGTTTAACGTCGTCCTCTACCAACCCCAGATACCACCCAATACAGGAAATATCATCCGGCTGTGCGCTAACACAGGCGCCAAGCTTCACTTAATCGAACCACTAGGTTTCAGTTTGGATGAGAAATCTTGCAGGAGAGCAGGGCTAGACTATCAAGACTTGGCATTTGTAAAAAAATGGGCATCGCTTGATCACTATTTAGACCAGTGTCGTTCAGACAGAATATGGGCTGTAACTAAATTTGGCAGTGTGCGCTATGACAAAGTAATATTCTCTCCAGAAGACACACTTCTTTTTGGCGCTGAGACAAACGGGCTTCCTGAGTCAGTGCATCAGAATTTTGATGTCTCACAAAAATTGTTCATACCAATGGGCCATGAATCTCGCAGTATGAATTTATCTAGTGCAGTATCGGTTATAGTTTTTGAGGCTTGGAAACAAAACAATTTTTTAAGTCACTAATTTCATCATTTGAGTTAAATAAAATTGCAACATTAAAATTTTATCAGCAAATATTAATAATTAAACCACATGAGAAACTAGAGAAATCCCAAAAGGCATGTCTGAAAAACAAAAAAAAACGTCAGTCAACTTTGTCCAACGGTTCGGTTCATTGATTGACGATGCCTTTCTGACGATAGATGGTGACCTTACAATCAAAGAAATCAATGGAGCTTGCATAAGGCTTTTGGGAGAGAACCTCATTGGGAGTTCACTCAGTGATAGACTTATATATAATAATCTTAATAAGGAGGTCGAAACATGTATCACCTCTGGTTCAATAATTGAATTCTCTACAACGCCTGTAATTAACGAATACCGTCATATGATTGGACGTATTCTACCTCTATCAGATGATAGACTGGCAGTTTTGCTCATGGATATGACACTGCAACACAATATTGAAAAAATGAGACGAGACTTTGTAGCAAACGTAAGCCATGAATTACGTTCACCTCTTACAAGTCTTCTCGGTTTTGTAGAAACAATGAGAAATAACCTAGAAATGGAGCAAAATGTCAGAGAGAACTTCCTTAAAATCATGGATGAGGAAGCTAACAGAATGTCACGATTAATTGACGACTTGCTCTCTCTGTCCCGCGTAGAAATTGAGGAACATATCGCGCCTTCTGGAAAAGTATCAGTTAAAGAAGCAGTAAAATCAGCAATTGATGCTTTAGCCTACAGAGCAAACACCTCTAAGCATAAAATTGAGTTTAATGATGTTCGGAAAAATACCGAGCAAACTTCTCAAATTAGGGGTGACTTAGATGAAATTATAGAGGTGTTTCACAATCTCTTGGATAACGCACTTAAATACAGTTACCCATCCACAACAATCGATGTCTCTCTATCTGAAGACCAAACAGGCAATTTAGTATTAGCAATAAAAAATAATGGTGATGGAATTGACGAAAAGCATATTCCACGTCTGACCGAGAGGTTTTATCGTGTTGACAAAGGTAGGTCTCGACAAATGGGGGGAACCGGCCTTGGGCTGGCAATTGTTAAACACATAATCAATAAACATCGTGGTCAATTATACATTAGAAGCAAACCAAAACACGAGACAGTTTTTCAGGTCCACCTTCCATATTTTTCTGATCCAAATTAAATGTGTTAGGCTAGCATTTATTTCTTCCTAAACTTACTGTAGCCAGAAACTAAATTTTAGTTTGGTGCGGAGGCAATGATGAATGAACTTTTTGAGAAAGGCCTAAAGAAAAGACGGGCGACACTTGGTGCTGATTACGTTGATAATACAATGGCCCATGCAGACCAGCTCAACCGCCCTTTTCAAGAAGCTATGACAGCTTGGTGCTGGGGGTTTGGTTGGGGCGATGATGTCATTGACGAAAAAACTCGGTCAATGATGAATCTGTCTATGATTGGGGCACTAGGCAAAATGACAGAGTGGGAATTGCACTGTAACGGTGCAATCCGCAATGGTTGTTCACTAGAAGAAATACGGGCCATTGTTCATGTTATTGGCATCTATTGCGGGGTTCCGCAGGCATTAGAATGTATGCGTGTTGCCCGCAAGGTTCTGGATGAACATAACATGTTAGATGATTAGCCAACCCACTTTTTTAGGTTCGCTTCGCAAAGCGATTTGAATGGACAATATTTATCGTAGTTTCAGAAGTTCATTAGTTGCGGCCAAGAAGAAGCACCTCAGCTCGACGCAAGGCTTCAGCCGTATCAGTATCTAAAAATAGGGTGGCGTCCTCAACGTCCATCTGGTTGATTATTGCCGGATGGTCAGACCAGATCTGTCGCCCACCCTGATCGCCAGTCAAAGCTTGTAAATCAGGAAAAAACTGACGTCCCCATATAACCGGATGACCAACTTGACGTTCGCGTTCTTTTAAACAAACCGGCAGGGTGATCATCTGTTCATGCTGAGGATTGCGCATATGATGGTGATACAAATTATTTAATAATGCAGCGCTGAGAAGAGGCATATCGCCCAAAACCACCATGACATCACTGACATTGTTATCCAGTGCTGCTATGCCTGCACTTACTGAACTAGCTTGACCGGAGCGAAAAGCTTCATTTTTTACAAATCGGACGGGCAGCCCCTCAAGGCACGCCGAAACGGCCTGTTCGTCATAACCCAGCACCACCACAATATCCTTAAACCCAGCCTTTAGCACCGTATCCAAAACATGCCGTATCACTGGTTTTCCCGCTACAACTGCTGTTAGTTTATTACTTTTACCCATACGGCGAGACTGACCAGCAGCCAGCACGACAGCACTCATTTGCGCCATTGGTGATGCTGGCTTGACAGCCAAGTCACGCGGTAAAGGCCGTGAAGCAATTTCCATTAACAAACCACCTGCAGCCATATCAGCCAGCTCATCACGTGACAGCTCTATATCTGAAAGAAGCAGATGCAGCACCCAGTCGAACCCGTTTAGTTTTGGCGAACGAGCGCAGCCAGGCATACCGATTACCGGCAAGCTTTCGATGTGTCCAATTAGCAACATATTTCCTGGATCAACAGCCAGACCCAGCTGGTCAATCTGCCCACCAGCATCTTCAATAGCCATGGGCAGAATATCCTGACGATCAGCAATTGCACTGCTCCCACACAGCAGAATAAGCTCAGCCCCCGCCGTACGAGCTGCCCGTATCTCAGCAGCAACATCAACGCTATTATGGGCACAACGCTGCCTGCTAATCAGCTTACATCCTAGCTGGTGCAAGCGTGTCTCCGTTACCGCCTCTGTGGCGGCATAGACTTTGTCCTGCAACACATGATCCATGGTCTGTATGAGGCTGACCTGTCGGCCGCGTAAGGGATGAAAATGAAACGCTGTCCTGCCTGCCAGAACCTGCTCAAACTGATGACAGATCGCTTCAGACACAAAATAAGGAATGACTTTCAAAGTGGCGACCATCTGCCCTGTACTCAGTAACTGATTATGCTGCACAAGGCTCAAAGTGAGAGATTCATCCACACTATTCAGAGCTTTGATTAGGTCACGATCATATCTGATGATGCCGGCTGCCTCAGTTTTAAAATTCACGCGGCCTGTGGCTGCGCTTGTGCGGACAAGCCCAGCCGAGAGCAATACGCCAGCAAGTCGGTCTGCCACTTCATCCTCAGACAAATCACCTTGATCCGGGGCCGCGCAAACCAATTGCTGAACTCCATGTTGAATAAAAGCATCAATTAAGGTTCTTGTCAGTTGGCTTCCCTTGGCAATCCGTTGACCAGCTAGCCTATGACTATGTGCTAGAATTAAACCCTCACAGTCATTAATGTCGAAGGCGCGAAACTGCATTAGGTGCCTGCTGGCTGCTGAATTTTATCTGAGCGGTTTGCACTTTCACGCCAGGCAGCAATCAGCTCAGCTAGGACAGATACAGCAATTTCAGCTGGTGTCTTCGCTCCAATCGGCAACCCGGCAGGCCCCTTAATTTTTGCCAGTGCTCTGTCTGTTGCACCTGCCTTGCGCAAACGGTCAAGACGCTTTTCCTGCGTGCGTCTGCTACCCAAACATGACAGATAAAACAGCGGTTCATCAAGAACGCTTCTCAGGGCATCATCATCAATTTTTGGATCATGGGTCAACGTCACAAGCGCTGTCGAGCTATCAACATGATGGTCAGCAAAATAATCAGAAGGCCATACAAGTTGTAAATCGATATCAGAGCTGAAACGCTGCTGGCTGGCAAACACTGAGCGCGGATCAATTACCACAACTTGAAACCCTGCCTGATTGGCCATCGATGAAAGATGCTGTGTAATATGCACAGCTCCAATTATAATCAGGCGAGGCGGCGGCACCTGAATGAAATAAAACAGACCTCTTTCCTCATCCAGCCAGGACTGCCCCTGCTGAACATTCATAGCAGCATCCTTAATAGACGCTGCGTTAACATCAATTGAAAAGGTAACTTTCCGGCGATAGCCGATCATGCTTGCAACCTTCTGCAGCAGAGCAACAGGTAGCCCTGTGTCTGCCACAGGTATAACCAGAACAGATATCTGACCGCCACAGGACAAACCTACTTCCCACGCGGTCTCATCAGCTACACCAAAATCAAGACGCTGACCTTCACCAGACTGGATCGCCTCCAGACCAGCTTCGATGACCGCTCCTTCAATACAGCCGCCGGATACTGATCCAGCAATTTCCATATCGTGCCTGATGATCATCACGGACCCAATCTGACGCGGCGATGAGCCCCATGTATGAATAACAAAAGCGATGGACAGCTGATGACCATATTTGACCCAGTCAGCAGCAAGACATAATAGCCTGTGATCCTGCAACCCCCTCGATTGGACCTGTTCAGACCACGTGTCCGATTTTAAAGTCTTATCTTGCATATCTTAACCTAGTATAGTCGTCCGTCCTTTTTATGTAGCAAGCTCATCGACAGACTGAAATTGTGATGTAACCTCTCGTGTCAATTTATATTTTCAAAATAGCAATATGAACATTGAGTTGAACGCTGGACAAGGCAAGTGCTGCATGTGGTAAATTTTTGCACTGTGATAGAGTTAACTAAAAGCTACCCTTTTCAGTAAAAACTCCCTTTTTGCCCTTTACAACGCGTCTGTTTGAACTAACCCTTATGCTTAAGATTTAATCCAATATATCTAGAAGGACAATTATGACTGCAGTAAAAATAACGGTAAATGGTCAAGCTTTTGAACATAATGTCCCAGATAATACATTATTGGTGTCATTTATCAGAGAAACTCTTGGGCTCACTGGTACTCATGTTGGCTGTGATACGAGTCAGTGTGGCGCATGTGTTGTGCATATAGATGGCCGATCTGTTAAAGCCTGCACAATGCTGGCTGCGCAAGCTGACGGGTCCGAAATAACAACAATTGAAGGCATTGCAAATGGTGATGAGCTGCATCCAATGCAAAAGGCATTTCACGAGAATCACGGGTTACAGTGCGGCTACTGTACGCCTGGTATGGTGATGAGTGCCATTGAATTGGTTGGAGAAAATAAAAAGCTGACAGAAAAGCAGATCCGTGAAGGTCTGGAAGGAAATATCTGTCGATGTACTGGCTATCATAACATTGTCAAATCAGTGCAGGCCGCTGCGCATGAGATGGATATCTAAGATGTCAGAAAGTGCAATTAAATACGGAATTGGGGCGCTAGACCGCAGAATAGAAAACAGAAAGGTTTTAATTGGCGAGTGCCGCCATACAGATGAAGTTAATCGCAAGGTACAGTTACTTGCTTACTCTTTACACCCAAATGTTGCGCATAATGGAACCGCCAAAGCAGCCTTAAAAATAGGTGTGAAGGAGATATAAACATGTATGCAACAACTTATATTAAAGCAAAAGATTTAGCCGATGCTGTAAGTCAACTTAAAAGCGCAGACGAGGGCAAATTGCTGGCAGGAGGACAAACTTTAATCCCAACACTAAAGCAGCGTCTAACTTCATCAGATCGTCTTATAGATCTGACTGACACCGGCTTGTCTGGGATAAGTGATGAGGGTAGCAGTATTCGCATCGGCGCTATGACCCGTCATGTTGAAGTGGAGACATCTGAACTGGTGAAAAGTACGATACCAGCGCTAGCTGCACTGGCAGGCGGCATCGGCGACCGTCAGGTGCGAAATTGCGGTACCATTGGCGGATCTGTCGCCAACAATGATCCCTCAGCCTGTTACCCATCTGCGCTGTTAGCCTTGGGTGCAACTGTTCATACAGACAAAAGGGATATCGCGGCAGGTGACTATTTCACAGGAATGTTTGAAACTGCTTTGGATGACGATGAAGTTATAACAGCTGTCAGCTTTCCAAAACCAGAGGCCGCATCTTATGTAAAATTTCCAAACCCAGCTTCTCGTTATGCAATGGTCGGCGTTTTTGTTGCCAAAACAAGCAGCGGTGTTGCTGTGGCTGTCACTGGTGCAGGACAGGATGGTGTCTTCCGTCACGGTGGTCTTGAAGCTGCATTGAACAGCAGCTTTTCTGCTGAATCTGTTGATGGTGTAGCTGTTGATGACTCTGTGTTGATGAGCGATATGCATGCATCAGCAGATTATCGTGCTCATCTGATAA
Source organism: uncultured SAR116 cluster alpha proteobacterium (assembly GCA_902523435.1). GTDB lineage: Bacteria > Pseudomonadota > Alphaproteobacteria > Puniceispirillales > Puniceispirillaceae > JADHLI01. The sequence goes on along the minus strand of CABYZM010000025.1, from coordinate 11,751 downwards.
CACAGATGACAAAGAGGGCAGTTGCAACCTGCTGAATTCAGACAGCAGAATATCAAAAAAAAGGCAGGATGGTATGCCGCCCTGCCTATTTTCATGTTGGGGCTCAAAGCTGGATATCCCCATTTACATGCAGCCTGAAAACCTTATATCTTTAGGCAAGGATTTTCTCCCACACTCTAACTAAGAGCGCGTCTTCCTTATGGAACTAAAACAATCACAAGATATTCCAATACCTGTTGCACAGGTCTGGTCCGCATTGAATGATGATCAGATTTTGGCTCAGGCCATTCCAGGCTGTCAGGAACTAACCAAGATATCTGACACCGAACTAACTGCAAAGGTTAAGCTAAAAGTGGGGCCTGTTTCAGCAACCTTCGTTGGCGAAGTGACCTTGTCAGAACTCAACCCACCTCATTCTTATGTAATTTCAGGTTCAGGCAAAGGTGGTGTTGCGGGTGGAGCAACCGGTTCAGCCCGTGTTGATCTGGAGGCGATTAACAATGGTAATGCTACCAGATTGACCTATGATGTTGATGCTGCGGTAACGGGTAAAATTGCACAATTAGGTTCACGCCTCATTGAAAGCACAGCCAAGAAGTTAGCAACTAAATTTTTTACTGATTTCATTGCCATCCTCTCACCTGAACCGGAACAGAGCTAAATACCTCAAACAAATATAAGTCTGATATAGAAAGGTCATAAAACATGTCTTCAGCCAAACTTTTTACTCCTATTACCATCGGTGGTGTTGAACTGCGAAATCGTATCATTGTGGCTCCAATGTGTCAGTATAGTGCGTCAGATGGCAATGCCAGTGACTGGCACCTTATGCATATCGGTCAGTTTTCTGTTTCAGGTGTTGGCCTTATTTTCATGGAAGCGACAGGTGTGACACCGCAGGGACGTATCTCGCCAGGATGTTTAGGATTGTGGTCAGATGAAAATCAAGCTGCGTTGAAACGTGTAGTGAATTTCTGTAACGATTATGGCCATGCCAAGATGGGCATACAACTTGCCCATGCAGGCCGCAAGGGCTCAACCGATCTACCCTGGCTTGGTGGGGCACCCATTCCCGCATCAAATGATAGAGGCTGGCGCACCTGCGGGCCGTCAGCAACGCCTTATTCAGATGCATTTGAATTACCTGACGCGTTGGATGAAGATGGGCTAAATGAGATAAAAGCTGCCTTTGTTCGAGCAGCCAGGCGAGCTGATGACGCTGGATTTGATGTTGCTGAAGTGCATATGGCACATGGCTATTTGTTGCATCAGTTCTTGTCGCCATTAAGCAACCAACGAAATGACGATTACGGCGGCTCACTTGAAGGAAGAATGAAATTCCCGTTAGAAATATTTGAGTCAGTGCGGGCCGTGTGGCCGAAACATAAGGCGCTTGGAGTGCGTTTTTCCGCAACTGATTGGGTAGACAGCTCAAGCTGGGATGTTTTGGAAGCAACTGCTTTCTCGCATGAGCTAAAAAGGCGGGGTGTCGATTTTATTGACGTGTCGAGTGGCGGTAACTCACCCTTGCAGCAGATTGATGTGGGTCCTGGTTATCAAACTGGTTTTGCAAGCGAAATCCGGCGTGAGACAGGACTGCCAACAATGGCCGTTGGTCAAATCACTGAGCCAAAACAAGCGGAAGCAATTTTGCGTTCAGGACAGGCAGATATGATCTCGTTGGCAAGAGGGATGTTGTATAATCCCCGCTGGGCTTGGCACGCAGCAGAGGAACTAGATGCAGAAGTAGCCTATGCTCCACAATATATGCGAACAAACCGCGCCCTCCGAGGTTTGCCAATTCCAGGAAATCCACCAACTCCTAAATAACACTGCGCTAAAAAATACATTGGTTAAAGGGAGTGGTTTGTGTGTTGTTCCCCGCTCTGCTCTTTAGCGCATCAATTCAGTGTTCCTTAATATTTTTTCATTTGGCGTCTGTGATTTTTTTACTGTTCACATTTAGAACAGCTTGCCTGATTATTCTGTAATCTTCACACTCGATTAAGTCCACTGAAAGTGAAAGGTCTGAATGAACCTCCCTAAGCAGTTCTCATTACCGCCTTTGCACAAATTGCCTGCACTTAACCTTGGTTTGCGGCCATGCGCGCCATCAGATTGGCTGGATGCACGTGATGCGTTTGGTGATGACCTAATGCGGACTAGGCAATTAGCTGAAAAAAGGTATCTAATTGCAGAACAAAAATCAAAGATATATGCCTGTCTTCCAGATGCTCAGGCAGCGGAGACAGAGGCAACTGCCGCCTTAACAGAACATCTTCATATTTATCATCAACACTCTCTGCCACCACAGAAAACTGATAGTCTTTTATCTGTTTCTGCTCGGATTCCTGAAGATATTCTCATCATGCTACCCACCGCAAAAGACAGCCCAAATGCTGATTGGGTTTTAGGTGCCGCGAGCTTGTGTTTTCCCAGCCATTGGCGCCTGCAGGATAAAATGGGCAAGTCAATCAGAGCCATACACTCACCTGTGCCAGACTTTGCGGAGGTGCTGGCGCGGCCTGTAATTCGTTTCTTTACAAACATGCAGATAGGCAGACTTTCACAACGGCTTAACTGGTCTGTGCAAACAGAAGACAAGCTCCATACACCGCACCACACACCAATGAAGTTTAGAAGGAGAACAGCTAATGAATGGGGCAATATCATACATATTCGCATCGAAAGGCAGTGTTTTTTCAAATTGCCTGTGACTGGGGCTATTATTTTTTCAATCCGTACAAGCCTCGCGCCTTTAAATAAGTTTCAGGAAACACCTGAATTTCCACATAGGGTCTTACAGCTGACTGAAAAATTATCTGAAGCGTTCTACAGCTATAAAAATCTAAGCAATACAGAAGAGGGGCTAAGGATATGGATTGACAAATATATGCCTCAAACGACATGATCATGTTTGGCGCGGGGACAGGATTACAAGTCAATGAAACTGACTGACAAAGAACAGGAAATGCTGGCGGGCAAAGCGGGGCCAGCTGTCAAATGGGCGATGGAACATCAGCTTCAAGTTGGCCGCATGTTTGATGCTGAAGACATGGTCACAGTCAGCCAGGCGCATATGATGGCTGACCCAGAATCACTTGGTGAATCCGGTGTGCAATTCACTGAAAAAATAGCAGAAGATGGCGCACGTGTATGTATTCCGATGATCACAGACCCGCGCGGTGTGGATCTTGCTTGGTACGAGCCGCTTGGTCAGACCGAACAAATGGCTGATCTCGAGCGCCGTTTCATCGCAGCCTGTCAGACCATGGGCATCATGATGACAAATACCTGCATTAATTATCAGACCATTATGCCACCTGTATTTGGCGACCATGTGGCCTTTGGTGATACAGGCGTTGTCATTTATTCAAACTCAGTTTGCGGAGCCCGATCCAATTTTGAGGGAGGACCGTCTGCACTGGCCGCCGGACTGACAGGCCGCACCCCGCGTTACGGTCTGCATCTGGATGAAAAAAGACAAGCCACAAAAAGATATGTTGTCTCATCTAACCCTCAGGATTTAATGGAATGGGGTGTTCTGGGGGCAACAATTGGCCGGATGTCTGGCAGTTACTGGGAAGTGCCTGTCATAGAAGGAATTGAGGAAGCCCCCACATCTGATCAGTTGAAACACTTTGGAGCAGCCATGGCCAGCTATGGGTCAACTCCCTTATTCCATATTGTTGGCATCACACCAGAATGCCGCAAGCTGACTGATGTTGGAGGGAAAATGCTAAATCCGACACCTGTTACAGAAGAAATGCTGGATGTGCTTAAACAGCCTTTCACTGCGATCGGGGACCCACTTGATGTTGTGGTATTTGCTGCCCCGCAACTTAGTCTTGTTGAGATGGCTGAACTGGCTAACTTATGTGATGGCAGACAACGGGCAGAAACGACAGATGTTCTCGTCTGTACCTCTGCCCAAGTCTATAGCGACGCCGTTTCGATGGGCTATGTCAAACAAATTGAAAATTTTGGCGGGCGTGTCTTGGTGGGAACGTGTTTTTATCAGCAATATGCCCGCGAAATTGGAGAGGCTAATGGCTGGACAAGATTGCTTAGCAACTCAGCAAAAATTGTTAATATTGTAGGAGGCTATGGTTATCAACCTGCACTGGGGACAATGCAAGCTTGTGTCGCCTCTGCAGAGAAGGGAGTAATTCTGTCATGACGATAAAGCTTACCTGTCATGCTGGTATTGGCCCCAAGGTTGAAGGTATAGCGCTAGTAGCAGATGATAATTTTTCTGCCCGTTATGATCTGGATCGTATCAAAGGGGTATTTTCTCGCCCGCAGCATAAGCTTTTTGGCCAAAGTTATAAGGACGTCATTTTGGTGTTGAATACGGCTAAAGGCGGTGTGGCCACTGCCTGGATGTTATATGAGATGACTTCACGCTTAGTGGCGCCTAAAGCCATTCTACTGAACCAGGCTAACACCATTTTGGTCCAAGGGGCTGCCTTGGCAAATATGGCTATGGTGGACAGGTTCGATAAAGGTGATGTCACCAAACTAATTGAGACAGGCGACCATTTAGTTGTTGATCCTCAGGCTGGTCAAGTTGACGTCAACAGCCTGAATAGATAAGTACCAAGTGCTTTCAAAAGAGCATTGTGTCCTCTCAATGATGTAGACACTACTGCTTTAGATAGGCATCCAGTTCATTTATTCCATGTTCATCAAAATACAAACCCAGCTTTGTGCGACGGAACAATATATCCTCTGCAGTACGCGCCCACTCATGATTAACAAAATAATCAATTTCAGCTTGATAAAGGCCATTTCCAAAATCACGACCAAGCTGGTGCGGCTTCTCAGCAGTTCCAATGATTTTGTATACACGGCTGCCATGGGCCGCAGCCATCCGTGCCAGCACTTTTGTAGGCATGTCAGGAAATTTTTGTGCCAATTCAGCATTAAAAGTTTCAATGTCAGTAGTCTCCAAGTTACCACCAGGTAAATGCCGTCCATTTGCTTTTAAAGGATGTGGCGCAGGCATAATTGCGTCAATCATTGCCGCAACAGCCAATGATAATTTTCTATAAGTCGTCAGCTTTCCACCAAATATATTCAGCCAACTTTGTGCAGACCCCTGTTGCCATTCCAGCACATAGTCTCTGGTTACAGACTGAGGCTCTTGTTGTCCGTCATCATATAACGGGCGCACACCGGAATAAGTTGACACAATATCAGACTTCGCAAGTGGCCGCTCCAGATATCGGCTAAGTTGTGTGCAAATATATTCAATTTCTTGCTCACTTATCTGCGGGCTATCTGGTGATTCCGGATGGTCTACATCCGTCGTACCAACAAGCGTAAAATCATCCAAATAAGGAATGGCAAATAAAACCCGGCCATCTGAATTCTGAAATATATAAGCCTTATCATGCTCAAAAAGTTTTCTTGTAATCAGATGTGAGCCTCTGACCAATCTTACTCGTTTCACATTCTGTGGCATCGGATAAAGAGCACATACCTGGTCTGCCCAAGGGCCGCTGGCATTTATAACTAGTTTCGCTTTTACTGGTCCAGTGGTGGTCTGAGCTACCCAGCCACTTTTGTATTGGTCTAATTTTGTCACCTCACAGTCACGACGAATGTCAGCACCAAACGCTGCCGCCGCAACTGCATTTATAATGGTTAGCCTGCTGTCATCAACGAAGCAGTCTGAGTACTCAAACCCGGTTACAAATTTTGCTTTCAGGCACTTTCCAACACGATCCGTTTTCAAACTCACAGATCTTGATCCTGCCAGCCGGTTTTGTCCCCCTAGTTTGTCGTATATGAACAGACCCATACGCAGCAGCAATTTTGGACGCATCTCTGGCAGATGAGGTAAGACGAAACGTAATGGCCTTATCAGATGAGGCGCCATCCGCATCAGGACTTCTCGTTCCTTTAACGATTCTCTGACCAGTCTGAATTCATAACGTTCTAGATAACGCAAACCACCATGAATCAGCTTTGTTGACCATGAGGAAGTAGCTGAGGCAATGTCGTTCTTTTCAGCAAGACATACTGAATAGCCCCTTGCTGCCAATTCATGGGCAATGCCACAGCCATTAATGCCGCCACCAATGATCAGAATATCAAAACTGTTATCGTTCATTAGTAATAATCTTCCAGCTTAAGAAAGGTTTATCGCTCCCAAAGCCATCCTCTGTCAGATAACCGTCTTTGCACCCGACCAGGGTAATCAGTGATGATTGCATCCACATGTAAATCAATCATTGCATCAATGTCATCTGGCTCATTAACAGTCCAAACAGCCACGCACAGACCCAAATCTTTTGCCCGCATAAGATCAGCCTTCGAAATATCTTTAAAATGAGGGCACCACAACTCTCCACCAGCCTTCTTTACTTCATCAGGTAAAGATATATCCGGGGGTCTAAAGTCGGGTGTTGAGTGAAGCGAAGTTTCTTCTCCAATGTCTTCAGCATGCTGTTTCAGTTGAGTTAAAAATGAAGTCGGCATATCTGCAACTTGTTTTTTGCATTCAGCGAGCAGCGTCCAGTCAAAACTGTGAAGCAATGTCCGATCCTCCATGCCAGCCTTTTTAATTTCACAGGTAACAACCGAGACCAACTTCTCTTTTGCCGTTCTATCGGTTGAGAATTCAGGGTCAGACTTAAGCTCAAGCATCATACAGACACGTTGATGTTTTGGCTGAGACACTAATTCCAAAAGCTCGGACAACTTAGGGACGCGCACACCATCTAACTGGGCTTGTTCGCAAAATCTGCGTCCATAATCTGTATGGCCATTCAGACGACCTATATCAAAACACTTTATGTCTTCAAAATAAAGAGAGGCTACCCTCGCCCCTGCTCCGTTGATAAAGCGGCCATCTGGACCACGGGTAGCGGCACCATTTAATTCATGGTCATGGGTGATTACAGGGACATCATCTCGGGTCAAAAGTACATCAAATTCAAGAAGGTCAACGCCAATTGAGAGCGCAAAATCAAACCCAATAATGCTGTTTTCAGGCAAAATACCCCTTGCACCGCGATGACCAACAATACGGATAGTATTTGCATCGCCTCTAAATGACTCTACTTGTGAAAATTTCATTTCAATGCCAAACAAACTGCCTGTCCGGTCTGCGCAGACTCCTGAGCAGCCATTCCCATCCAAACGGCCCATATCCCATCAGAAAGGCCTACCTCAACCTGACCTGTGCCGCGGACGACGTCTAAAAACCGCTGATGCTGGTAAAAAGTCGAACCAATGGCGGAGGGAGGGGGATTCGAACCCCCGAGGGGCTTTCACCCCAACACGCTTTCCAGGCGTGCGCCTTAAACCGCTCGGCCATCCCTCCAATGAAACAGTGCGATTTTGCCGCAATATAGCGGCCCTGCTATGTATATGCAATCATATTGCTGGCACGCGGCAGAGAACACAGTTGCAAAGTCACCTTAACTCAGACATGATCTTTCGATGATACGTTTGATTTTGAGACTTTTAGCGGCAGCATTTTTACTGCTGGGTAGTTGGGTGATGTTTAGTGATATCACTAACGATGATTCAGCATCAGTGATGCTGGGTCAGTACTTATATGAACGCGCGCCAGAATTCTTACAAGTTGCTGAAGCAGTTATTGATCGCTACATCGACCCTTGTAGCCTGATAATCGCTCTGGGCTGCTCACCCTTCATATGGCACCCCGTCATCTCAAGTCTGTTACTCTGGCCAGCTGCAATTGTATTTTTAGTCATGGGTGGGGCATTCTTGCTTCTATCTAGACTATTCCGTGGCTTTCACGGTAGGCGGAAGCGGTCTTATCACAGAGATGGCCGCTAATAGTTCAAGCTGTAATACTTTTTTGATATCAGTTATCACCCATTTTCAGAGCCTCTAGAAAGGCATTCTGGGGAATATCTACGCGTCCAAACTGGCGCATGCGCTTCTTGCCTTCTTTCTGCTTTTCAAGAAGCTTACGTTTCCGGCTGACATCACCCCCGTAACATTTGGCTGTGACATCTTTTCTCAGGGCAGAAATTGTTTCACGCGCAATAACTTTGCCACCAATTGCTGCCTGCAGGGCAACTTTGAACATCTGGCGAGGTATCAAATCTTTTAGTCGAGCGCAAATTGCACGACCACGATATTCTGACTGCTCGCGATGAACAATCATTGCTAGAGCATCAACAGGGTCTCCATTCACTAAAATGGAAACTTTAACTAGGTCGCCTGAGATATAACCGTCCATCTGGTAATCAAAACTGGCATAGCCCCTAGTCACTGATTTCAACCTATCATAAAAATCAAAAACCACCTCATTAAGTGGCAAGCGATAAACTACCATGGCACGGCTGCCGGCATAGGTCAGATCTATCTGTTCCCCCCGCCTCTCCACACATAATGATAGGACTTGCCCAAGATATTCGTCAGGTGTCATAATGGTTGCCTTAATCCAAGGCTCTTCAATTGACTGAATGCGGGTAATCTCAGGCATATCTGCTGGGTTATGCATATCCATCTTGCTACCATCTGTCATTGTCAACTGATAAACAACAGACGGGGCAGTTGAAATCAGTTCAAGATTAAACTCACGACTCAGCCGCTCACGGATAACCTCCATATGTAATAAACCTAAGAAGCCGCAACGAAAGCCAAAACCTAAGGCGGCAGATGTTTCGGCTTCAAATGAAAATGAGCTGTCATTTAGTGACAATTTTTCAAGAGCCTCACGCAATCCTGAAAAATCTGCGGCATCAATTGGAAACAAACCACAGAATACAACAGGTACAGATGGCTTAAACCCCTCAAGTGGCTCTGCACAGGGGCGGCGATCATCTGTGATCGTGTCGCCAACCTTCGCGTCAGATACAGTCTTTACTCCTGCATTTATAAAGCCAATTTCACCTGGACCAAGCTGATCGACAGCCACAGGTTTTGGGCCGAAAATACCAACACGCTCGACGGTATGAACAGCACCACTTGCCATCATGCGGATCTTCATGCCCTTTTTGATAATTCCATCACGCACTCTTATCAAAGTCATAACGCCCAGATACGCATCATACCAGCTATCAACAAGGAGAGCCTGCAGAGGTGAAGCCACAGCACCCGTAGGCGCAGGTAGTTCTGTAACAACAGCTTCTAGAACATCTTCAATTCCAAGTCCTGTTTTTGCAGACACAGCAAGAGCATTATCTGCCGGCAAACCAATCACATCTTCAATCTGGGCCTTCACCCTGTCTGGCTCAGCAGCTGGCAAATCTATTTTATTTAGAACTGTGACCATCTCATGATCAGCATCTAGAGCCTGATAAACATTCGCCAGCGTCTGCGCTTCAACTCCTTGTGAGGCGTCAACAACAAGAAGCGAGCCTTCACATGCAGACAGGGAACGGGACACTTCATAGCCGAAATCAACATGACCTGGAGTATCCATAAGGTTCAGAACATAGTCCTCACCAGACTTTGCGGTATAGGACAAGCGCACCGTCTGGGCCTTGATTGTAATACCGCGTTCACGTTCAATGTCCATATTGTCAAGAACCTGCTCGGACATCTCACGTTCACTCAGGCCACCACAAAACTGGATCAATCTGTCAGCAAGAGTTGACTTGCCATGGTCTATATGAGCCACTATGGAAAAATTTCTGATTTTTGGTATGTCTGTCATGGGCTGATAGATAACGCAATTCGGAACGGCTTTCCAGCTATACCATCATGATTTTCCGCCCTTTAGCTGATTAAATTGGTAATATGGCACAGATCGGCAAACCCTTGACCCGGTTACCGTTCATGGTACAACATCACTCTAAATATTAAGCCCCACAGCCTGGACCTGACATGCCTACTATGAACCACGCGAAATACAGTGCCTACCCGCCTGTCAATTTGCCTGACAGACAGTGGCCAAGCAAGGTTATTTCCACTGCACCTGTCTGGTGTTCTGTAGATTTGCGTGATGGCAATCAAGCTTTGATCGAGCCAATGGACAGCATTCGTAAAATGCGTATGTTCAAAACGCTGGTTGGCATGGGTTTTAAGGAAATTGAGGTCGGTTTCCCTTCAGCTTCTGATACAGATTTCAACTTTTTGCGAGAATTAATTATCGGAGGGCACATTCCAGCAGATGTAACAATACAAGTTCTCACACAAGCAAGAGAACATCTAATAGATAGAACAATAGAATCTCTTCGAGGCGCGCCAAGTGCAATCCTGCATCTTTACAATTCAACTTCTACCCTTCAGCGGCGAGTGGTGTTTAAATCTGACCGTGATGGCGTGAAACAAATTGCCATAGACGGAGCAAAAATGGTTGCTGACCGGGTAAGCAAACTGGGGTCTGATACTGAGCTGCGGCTGCAATATTCACCTGAGAGCTTTACAGGAACCGAGCTGGATTATGCCTTAGACGTCTGTGAATCAGTTATGGATATCTGGAGCCCTACACCCAAAAATAAGACAATTATTAACCTGCCGGCGACTGTTGAGATGTCTACACCAAACATTTATGCAGATCAGATAGAGTGGATGCATCGTCACTTTACGCGGCGTGATAGCATGATTTTGTCGTTACACCCTCACAATGATCGCGGCTGCGGCGTTGCCGCAACTGAGTTAGGGCTGATGGCTGGCGCCGACCGCGTTGAAGGTACCCTATTTGGCAATGGTGAGCGGACAGGTAATGTCGATATAATCACGCTGGGACTTAACCTGTTCACACAAGGTGTTGACCCAAAGCTGGATATGTCTGATATCACGAGCTTGGTCGAAACAGCTGAATTCTGCAACCAGCTGCCTGTTCATCAGCGACATCCTTATGCTGGCCAACTGGTTCATACTGCGTTTTCAGGCTCACATCAGGACGCCATCCGAAAAGGGATGGAAGCAATACAGAGCGCCAACGCTCTGCAGTGGGAAGTGCCATATTTACCTATCGACCCGGCCGATATTGGCTGTACCTATGAAGCAATAATTCGGGTGAACTCACAATCAGGTAAGGCAGGTTCTGCCTGGCTGTTGGAAACTGAACATAATGTCCGCCTTCCACGGGGGATGGAAGTAGAATTCAGCCAGATTGTCCAAAAGCAGGCAGATAAAAGCGGTCAGGAAATCACGGCTGACATGATTTGGACAATTTATCAATCTGAATATCTGGATAGGATCGCTCCATTTAAGCTGGTTTCTGTTGATACAAAACCTGCATCCTTAGCTTCAGAAAAAGAACGCATCACAGCGACGATACAGCATAATGGCCAGGAGAAAACCATCTCCGCAACCGGAAACGGTCCCATTTCTGCGATGGTGAATGCCTTGCGGGAAAATTTTGATATCGATTTCACGCTTGCTGACTTTGGCCAAAATACACGTTCTTCAACCTCCAAGGCTGAAGCTGCTGCCTATGTTGAACTGAAAACGGGAAAAGATGAGCGTTCTGTCTATGGTGCAGGCATTCATACGTCGATCACACTCGCCCCACTTTACGCGCTGGTGTCTGCGATTAATCGGCTTTAGACCGTAATAGTAAAGTAAAGCTGTTGGTTATGCGCCACGCAAAACTCCACCACAGTTTTTACCAACTGTAGCTGTGATTTGATCTGAAAGAACAATTAAATCACTTTCGCTGAAGGTAGCATCCTTTGGCTGAAGCGTAACTGTAAGGGCAACAGATTTTCGCCCGTCTTCGATGCCTTTACCCTGATAGACATCAAACACAGATATGTCTGTGACTACATCGCGTGAAGCACGGCGTATAGCGTCAATAAGCGACTGAGCAGG
>CABYZM010000024.1 GCA_902523435.1 uncultured SAR116 cluster alpha proteobacterium | reverse complement strand
ATTTGCCATGTGGTCTGGCCCACATCCACCCATGCACTCTGGCGGCATGGCTCCCATCATATCAGCATTCATGCCACCCATGGCCTCTGGCGGCATCATTTGCATCATTGATGCATCAAACCCGCCCATAGCCTCAGGTGGCATAGCTTCCATCATAGGCGCATCAAAACCACCCATCGCCGGAGGAGGCATCATTTCCATATGACCCGGTCCCATACCACCACAAGCTTCAGGTGGACAGTTAGCCATATGGTCTGGACCACATCCGCCCATAGCTTCGGGTGGACAGTTCGCCATGTGATCTGGTCCCATGCCAGCCATAGCTTCAGGCGGCATCATTTGCATCATTGATGCATCAAATCCAGCCATAGCTTCAGGCGGCATAGCGCCCATCATATCAGCGTTCATGCCACCCATGGCCTCTGGCGGCATAGCGCCCATCATATCGGCGTTCATGCCACCCATGGCATCGGGCCCACCATCCATGATTTCCATTCCAGCTTGCATATCAACAAAATCCATATCGAAGCCGGCTTGTTCCATCACTCCGTCTGCAGCCGCTCCGCCTACATCGAGAGCTGTTCCAAAAGCTCCTTCTGGCGTATCGCCATTAGCCATCGCCTGATTAAATGCCTCCATTCCAGCACTCAGGCCTGCCTCTATCATTTCTGGTGGAATGCCAAAATCTTGACCGGCTTGACTTATAGCATTCGCAGCACTTTGTGCTGCTTCTGCAGGAGGGGCTCCGTTAGCGATAGCATCTTGGAAAGCGGTCATGCCAATCTCATCCATATCTGGCATTTGGTCGTCAAAAACCTGGGCGCCTGCATCCATTCCAATGTTTGCAGCTTGGCTGAAGGCGTCAGCTGGGCTCATTCCGCCAGCAATAGCATCTGTATAATTAGCAATACCAGCGTCCATACCCGCTTGAATCATTTCGGGTGGAAAGCCTGCATCCGCTAGCCCTTGGCTCATCATGTCTCCGGCTGTCTGAGCGGCATCTTCAGGACTACTGCCAGCATTCATTGCGTCTTGATATGCTGCCTGTCCCATCATAAAGTAATTATCCATTGCACCCTCCTATGCATCTAACGCAGAAAGTTTCGAAGTCTAACGATTTTGAAAATCGTTAGGTCGCATAGAGTGACCACAGCTGTGCTAGAAGCACTCCAAAAACACATACAATATTATTGGAGCTCCCTGTTGGCCATCTTGAATTCCTGCGAAAATTCAAAAACCATATTTCGGTTCGTACACCCAAGCCTAGCATTGGAAATTCAGATTTAGCAAATCAGCGCAATTTGGGAATCAAAAAATAATAATAAGTATCTGTTATTGCTACATAATTATTTTTGGATATTTCGAAAGTGTAGTATTATTAAAAAAATTTTCTGCGACTCGGAATTTAAATTAATTTTTTTTAAAAAAATATTCTGTAACTAGAATTCTTTCTAGCAAAAATTTGTTTATCCTCGATTTTTTACCTCAGAAATATCTTTTCCACTATTAAAACCAGTGGGAGACTTATAAAATTTATTCGTAGATTCAATGAGTAAACTTAGGCACGAAATATGCATGAATGCTTTATGTCTGACGATAAGCAAACATCCTCACTTGACCCAATTTGGCTGACTGAAAAAGCTGTACAAGCTCTGAGAGCAGGACAACTTGAAGAAGCAGCACAATATCTCAATGTTGCTAAGTCACAACTAATGGACAACATTAAAAGTGGCGACAAATTCCCTTTGAGACGCATGACACGCGAAGACATTAAAATGCATTGATGTACGGAGCATAGACTTCACCAAATCTGATTATCATCTACTGCAGTAAATGAATTTGGTACTTTGCAATACCTTGCATGTCCTATGGCAAGCGTTGAATATCCTGATAGATAAAAACAACAAGCACTAACGTTATTAATGCAATAACCAATTTTTGAAATAAATTCATCTTCGATCTCCCTGGAAACAATAGCGTCATATATTCGAACCGCTGTTTGTATACTTGGAGATCACCAGCTATTTCAGTTATTGCAGCATGAAATTCTGATCTAACCGCTTTTCAACTACAAACAACAAACCTAAGCTCAGACATAGCTAAAGGTGAAGTGGAATAATATGAACAAATATGAAATAACAAATAAACAGAAGCATCAATTCAATAGTGATGGCGTTGTTGTGTTGCGTGGTCTTTTCACAGGCCTAGTTGATATGATTGCCTTAGCTGTAGAACAAAACTTAGCAAGCCCCGGCCCCTATGCAGCTGAAAATTTGTTATCAAATGAAGGCGGGCGTTTTTTTGATGATTACTGCAACTGGCAAAGACTGCCAGCTATTAAGCAAGTCATATATGATTCTGAGGCAGGACGAGTTGCAGCTGCTTTGATGCGTTCACAATCTGCTCAACTTTTTCATGACCATGTTTTGGTAAAAGAACCAGGAACAGCCAAGCCAACACCCTGGCATCAGGATAGCCCATATTATTTTGTTGAGGGACAACAAACGTTGAGTTTCTGGATTCCGGTAGAGCCTGTTGAGGAGGCTACATTGCGCTGTGTTAAAGGTTCACATAAATGGCCCAAGCCCGTATTACCAACAAGATGGCTGAAAGAGGATAATTTTTACGCAGACTCACAAGACTATATTCCGGTTCCAGACCCTGATAAGGAAGGTATGCCTATCGCCGAATGGTCCTTGCAACCTGGTGATACTATTGCGTTCAATTTTCGTGTATTGCATGGCGCGAGAGGAAACCATACAAAAAGGCGCAGGCGAGCCTTATCTCTCCGCTTTGTGGGCGATGATGCTGTTTACAGCCCCCGTCCAGGCCGAACTTCTCCACCTTTTCCTGGTCACAATATGGTTCCAGGACAAAAGTTACGCAAAGATTGGTTTCCCATTATCTGGCCAAATGAATAATCACTTTTTTTTCCTTCTATAAAGTTCATCCAGTTTGCTTTTATAAACATTACTGACAACATGACGTCTAACTTTAAGAGTAGGTGTTAACATACTATTTTCAATGGTAAACTCTTCATCCAAAATTACAAAATGGCGCACCCGCTCCAAGCCAGAAAGACGTCCATTAGCATTTCGAACAGCATCTGAAACTTTTTGTTTCTTAGCAGATTCAGTCGCTGTTCTCACCTCAACAGACGGTACAATTAATGCGACCAGGTACGGTCGGCCGTCCCCATATACCAAAATTTGTGCGATTTCAGGCTGGGCAATAAACTCGGCTTCCACGCGTGAAGGGGCTATATTTTCCCCACCGGAGTTTACAATCATCTCTTTTTTGCGGCCTGTTATTGTTACAAAACCGTCAGCGTCTATCTGCGCAAGATCTCCTGTATGCAGCCAACCATTAATTATGGTCTCAGCGGTGGCTTCCTGATTGCGCCAATATCCATTCATTAGACATGCACCTCTGGCCAAAAGCTCGCCATCAGCTGCCAATTTAATCTCAACTCCATCCACAGCTGGGCCAACAGTCTCAATACGGATCTGGCCTGGCCGATTTGCTGAAATTAAAGGCGATGCCTCAGTCTGCCCGTAACCTTGAAGAATATTTACACCCAGACTTAGAAAGAAACTTCCAATATCGGGGTTCAAAGCCGCCCCTCCAGACACAAAGAATGCTAGCCGGCCACCAAATCTTTGCCTGACCTTTTTCCGGATTAGCAAATCCAGGCATTTATCCAGCACCGCCTCTGGCACAGTAAGTGTCTGCTCTAACAATTTCTTGCGGCCTAAAGTCACAGCCTTCCAAAATAAGTAAGCCGAAAGACCGCCTTTAGCTGTTACACCTTTTGTTATGCGATCATGCAACAACTCATATAACCTTGGCACAGCTGTCATTAACGTGGGTTTGACTTCTGTAAGATTAGCGGCAATTTTATCGCGCCCTTCGCAATACCATACTTCTGCTGCAAGCTGGATGGGCAAATGAAGCCCTGCCGTATGCTCATAAGAATGGGACAGAGGCAAAATACTCAGAAATACTGCATCGTGCTGAGCCGCCCCCTCGGCAAGAAGAATATACGCTGCGTCAATATTGGCCTGAATTGATTTATGAGTAAGCAACACACCTTTGGGACGCCCGCCTGTGCCAGAGGTATAGATAAGACAACAGGGTTCAGTCTCAGGTGTATCATGCAAAATCTCATCTAGTTTCCTTTCTGTATCGCTACACGCGTAGATATCATGTAAAAAATGAACAGTGATATTTTTTGGCCCTTGGAATTCAGCTGCCGCCTGGTCCATCATGATCATGTTTGCAACAGAATCTTGTTCGTAAAGAACCCTCGCCAGACTGTCTCCAACTTTGCCTGCACCGCAGATAACCAGCTTGACTTGTGAATGATCGATCAACCAGGCATGGTCATCTTCTGTATTCGTGGTGTATGCTGGAACTACAACACAGCCAATAGCCATGATCGCCAAATCTGCTACCGCCCAGTCAATCCTGTTTTCTGCGCAAAGCAGGACATGTTCTCCCGGCATTAGCCCAAGTTCGGCCATATAAAAGGCAAGCTGAGTAATCCGTGTTTCAGACTGCGCATAAGTCAAGCCAGACCATTTATCATCTTGCTTTTCGAAGAAAAGCAGCTTTTCTGGAGTCAAACGCGATTGTTCTTTAAATCGTTTTACCAAATGTGCTGGTTGACCAGAAAACGGCGTCAACATGCATCTGCCTCCCTATTCCAACGCATCACGTTCTCTAACTATTTTTTTTTGTGCGAGCCGCTCCTTACAGTCATTCATTACCTTTACAGCCTGTTGTAGCACTCCAATTCAATGTCCTGTATAGCTTATTCGCTGAAGTCTGTCCTGCAGGCAGCATAGTCACATTTAATATTACAAAGCATAATTTGGCCCGACATATAGCTCCGCTCATAGCCGTAGAGCACAGGGTCAAGTGTCATCATTACTGAGAAAAAAGCAAGTAATCATCCACAATACAGCCTTAATTTAACTTGAAGGATACAATACAAAATTCGTATAATGACGTTCAGCGTCTTTTAAAAAGTCCCAAACAGCAAAAAGAGCCTCAACCATGCAGCCAGCTCCTGATTTCAGCGCACTTATTGGCAATACACCTCTCATCCGCCTAAACAGCGTTTCTGATCTGACAGGATGTGAAATTTTTGGAAAGGCTGAATTTATGAATCCAGGTGGGTCTGTAAAGGACCGCGCTGCGAAAGCAATTATTGAACACGCTGAAAAAACTGGACAATTGAAACCTGGTGGCACAATCGTTGAGGGGACAGCTGGAAATACAGGCATTAGTCTAACCCTAGTTGGTCAGGCAAGAGGTTATAAAACAGTCATCGTAATGCCGGAAACTCAGAGCCAAGAAAAGAAGGATCTATTGAGGATTTGCGGCGCAGATTTGCGCCTTGTTCCGGCCGTGCCATATCGTGACCCAAATAACTATGTTCGCTATTCTGAACGGCTCGCAAATGAATTGTCTCAGTCCATACCTGAAGGGGTGATTTGGGCAAATCAATTCGACAATGTGGCGAACCGCGACGGTCATTATACGACTACAGGCCCCGAATTTTGGGAACAAACAGATGGTCAAATTAACGGCTTTATCTGTGCAGTTGGTTCTGGAGGAACGTTAGCTGGAACAGGTATGTATCTGAAATACATGAATAAAAATATCATCATCGGTCTTGCTGATCCGATGGGTTCGGCGCTTTACCATCATTATGCGCATGGTAGCCTTAAGGCAGAAGGCGGATCAGTTTCAGAAGGCATTGGTCAAGGCCGGGTTACTGCCAATCTAGACAAAGCCCCTGTTGACAGAGCTTACCAGATTACAGATCAAGAAGCCCTTCCCTTAATGTTTGAGCTGATGGAAAAGGAAGGCCTTTATCTTGGCGGTTCTAGCGCCATCAATGTAGCTGGCGCTTATCATATGGCACAGGATATGGGACCAGGTCATATAATTTGCACAATTTTATGTGATTCAGGACAGCGTTATCAGTCTAAGATTTGGAATCCAGCATTTCTGCGGGAAAAGAAACTGCCTGTTCCGGCATGGCTTGAAGGAGAAGAGTGATGCAAACAACACTAGTTTCGGCCGAATGGCTGAAAGTGCAATCTGCCGAAGAGGTCATGATTTTTGATGCTACTTATTTTTTACCTACAATGGGACGTGACGGGCGCTCAGAATACAATAAGGCCCATATTCCAGGCGCGGTATTTTTTGATATTGATGGGATAAAAGATGAAGCTTCTGACCTGCCCCATATGATCCCATCGGCTCAACATTTTCAGGATGCAATGCAAAATTTAGGGCTGAAGGCTGATCAGCAGGTTGTTGTCTATGATAATTCACCTTTCCTTTCCTCTGCGCGGGCCTGGTGGATACTTCGCTTTTTTGGGCATGAAGCTGTTGCTGTATTAGATGGTGGGGGGAGGTCCTGGAAAGCTGCTGGCGGGACGCTCACAGATAAGGTAATTGACCTGCCCAAAGGCACATTTCAAACTGGTGCATCAGCTAGAGCTGATGTGATCACTTTTGACCAACTTCGACAGGCTGTGCGGGCCGGTCTAGCGGACCAAATAGTAGATGCTCGCGCCGCAGACCGCTTTGCTGGCATTGCGCCTGAACCCCGGCCAGGATTGCGCGCAGGTCATATACCCGGGTCTCTGAATCTTCCTATCAGTAACATTCTGGATAACATAACAGGTAAACTGAAACCATATGATGAGTTGACTAAACTATTCACAGAGGCTGGACTGGTGATGGAGCAGCCTGCAGTGACAACATGTGGTTCGGGAGTAACCGCAGCTGGGCTGACGTTGGCGTTAGCTGTGTTAGGAAAAACTGATATTCGGCTTTATGACGGATCTTGGTCAGAATGGGGGGCTTCTGACGCCCCTATTGAAACTTAACCAGATAAGGCAAGATAGCTTTTCAGGAATTAAAGTTAATGATCCAAAATCTGGCTGAGAAAAAGCTTTGTTCTGTCTGATTGAGGATTATTAAAAAACGCTTCTGGTTCATTTTGTTCAACAATCTGTCCTTCATCCATAAATATCACTCGGTTGGCAACTTTCCGCGCAAATCCCATTTCATGGGTTACACAGACCATAGACATGCCATCTTCAGCCAACGCCACCATCGTGTCTAAAACTTCTTTGATCATCTCTGGATCAAGAGCAGAAGTAGGCTCGTCAAACAACATTAATTTTGGTTCCATGCAAAGTGAACGGGCAATCGCCACACGCTGTTGCTGTCCACCAGAAAGCTGACCGGGATATTTCAGAGCTTGCTCAGGAATTTTCACTCTTTCCAAATATTTCATTGCAATAGCCTCAGCTTCAGCTTTTGGCATTTTTCGCACCCATATTGGAGCCAGAGTGCAGTTTTCCAGAATCGTCAGATGGGGGAACAGATTGAAGTGCTGAAAGACCATACCAACGTCGCGACGGATCTCATCAATATTTTTCAGGTCATTATTAATCGTAATGCCCTGCACAGTAATCTCGCCATCTTGATGTTCCTCTAACCTGTTTAGGCAGCGGATAAGTGTTGATTTTCCAGAACCCGATGGTCCACAAATTACAATCCGTTCACCTTTATGCACGGTCAGATTAATGTCCCGCAGAACGTGAAAACTGCCAAACCATTTATTGACAGCCTGCATGGAAATCATCACCTCATCACTAATATTCATTTTCGACGCCGTAACTTTTGCAGCCATATCAAGCTCCTATAAAATTGATTTCACCGGCATCATCATCTTAATGTCGGCGGGATTTAGACAATTTGTTTTCCATGTAGATTGAATAGCGTGACATGCCAAAACAAAACACGAAGAAGATTATTGCGATGTATAAATACATTGTTGTTGCTTGAACCGGTGTCGACCACGCTGCATCAGCAATTGCAGATTGACCTGCACCTAACAAATCGAAAATGCCAACAATAGAGACCAATGTTGTATCTTTAAAAAGGCCTATAAAGGTGTTTACGATGCCTGGTATTACATGTGTTAACGCCTGAGGCAAAATAATCAGACGCATAGACTGCCAATAAGACAAACCCATTGCCTGCGCACCCTCATATTGCCCTTTATCTATTGCCTGCAGGCCACCGCGTATCACTTCCGCCATATAGGCAGCCGAAAATAGCATCACTCCGATAAGTGCACGCAGTAGATTATCAAAATTTACGCCTTCAGGTAAGAACAACGGTAGCATCACGGAAGCCATGAAAAGTACAGTAATCAACGGAACGCCGCGCCAGAATTCAATGAATACCGTGCATATTAGTCTAGCTGCCGGCATTTCAGACCGACGCCCAAGAGCCAGAATTATACCTAAAGGTAATGATACAACGATACCTGTCACGGCTACCACGAGTGTTATGAGCAGACCGCCCCAGTCTCGGGTATCAATGGGTTCCAAGCCAAAATCAACGGCACCTAAACCTCTGACTGTGTTGTAAATGACAAATGCCCATCCAGTTAGTCCTATAAATGCATGAAATTCGCTCAGCGTTGACCCAAGAAAACCACGTTTGGCCAGACGCCCGAGCGAAATCACGGCAAGTCCAATAATAAGCCACAGGCCGATGGACCCAAATGGAATGGCCAGGTTTCCGCCAGTGAGTAAAATAAAACAAAGCAAAGGATAGAGCGTCAGCATCATCGCGCCGACTTCCCGCCGGCGCGGGAGCCGTTCAATCAAAACATAAGCGAGTCCAGCAATACCCAGTAACACACTAAGATTAACGCGCCATAACTCCTCTGATGGGTAGGCGCCATACATGATGAATTTATGTTTCGCATATATAAACGGCCAGCAGGCAGCATGCCATCCCGACGGCAGCCCTCCTCCTTGATCAACTGTCCAACAGGCCTCACGCTTTAGCTCATCAGGGTCAGACCAGACAGCGGAGAAAACACCAAAGTCGAGAAGCGTGTATATTTGAGCAAAGCCAAAATACAGCAGAAAAACAGTTAAGGCTGCTACACATGCTGAGCGTAAGCTCGCCCCTGCTGAACTGAAGTCAGCCATGCTGGCAAAAATATTCTGCCAAAGCCAGCCTGTTATACCTGCCTCAGTTGCCGGAGGTGGCAATAAGGGAGCATCTTCCGCGCGGACAAACGCATGTTCAGAATTTTGGTTTGCAGAGTGTTTATGGTCAGCCATTCTAGCGCTCCACCAATTTTACGCGTGCATTAAACCAGTTCATAAACGCAGCTGTCAGCAATGAGAATGTAAGATAGACAGTCATCATCATCGCAATCATCTCAATTTCCTTACCCACCTGATTAAGTGCTGTGCCCGCGAAAATAGACACCAGTTCCGGATAAGCAATCGCCACAGCTAGAGATGAATTCTTCGTTAAATTCAGAAACTGTGAGGTCAGTGGCGGGATGATAACGCGTAAAGCCTGAGGTATCACAATTAGGCGCAATGTAATTCCTGGCCGTAATCCCAAAGAATAAGATGCCTCTGTCTGCCCCTTTGCCACAGCAAGAATCCCAGCACGCACTATTTCAGCAATAAACGCTGCTGTATATAAAGACAGTGCAAGCCATACCGCTATCAATTCTGGTACAATCACCATACCAGTGCCCGACTGAAAACCACGCCGCAAAAGAGGCCCTGTATATTTAAATTCAGGAAAGCTCCAATCCAGAGGGCTGCCTAGCGCCAAAAAGGCAACAAGGGGTGTTCCCACGATTAATCCTAAACCTGCCCAAAAAGCAGGGAAAGTTCGCCCCGTCTTACACTGTCTCTTCGTAGCCCATTTGGACAGCATCACAGCGCCGATAATGGCCATTATAAACACAAGAATAACTATCATAAAACCGCTTTGAGCTATAGGTGCCGGAAGATATAGACCTGTGATGTTTATCCCCGCAATGCCTGAGAAAAGCTCTGTTTGCTCGCGCCTACTTGGTAATGAGCGTAAAACAGCGAAGTACCAGAAAAATAACTGTAGCAGAAGAGGTATATTCCGAAGCATCTCAACATATACTGTAGCAAATCCTCTTATCACAAGATTGTGTGACAACCTCATTATTCCAATGGAAAATCCTAAAACCGCAGCTGCCAAGATACCTAGAACGGCCACCACGAATGTATTTATGATGCCAATAAAATATACATCAAGGTAGGTGGAGCGACCAACCTCGTACTTCATTAGCCACGTGCCCAATGTTGAGCTTATTTGAAATCCAGCAGTTTGGGAAAGAAAGCTAAAGCCAACTGATTTACCTTGATCAGATAAGTTTGAGACGGTGTTTTCAACTAGCCAAAAAAAACCAAACGCAATCGAGAGGACAAGAAGCGCTTGAAATAATACACTGCGTAGTCGTTTGTCATAAAAGAAAGCGGAAAAAGACATTTTCCTACCTAACTTCATAAATTCATATAAAAACCCGACCCTCTTTTGAGGGTCAGGTCAGATTATTTTTTGAGCTATCGAATTGGGGCAGCGTAGAGAATGCCGCCTTTGCTCCACAACTCGTTAACGCCACGGTCTAGCTTTAGAGGTGTGTTAGGTCCAACGTGAGCTTCATAGCTTTCGCCATAATTTCCGACCTGTGATAAGATGTTCAAAGCCCAATCATTTGACAAGCCAAGCTCCGCGCCAAAGTTACCTTCAGAACCCAGCAAACGTTTGATTGCAGGATTGTTGTCATTTACCTTTGACTTAGCGTTTGCAGATGTAATGCCCATCTCTTCCGCATTTATCATTGCGCGCAGAGACCACCGAACAATGTTAAACCATTGGTCGTCACCCTGACGCACAACTGGCCCAAGAGGCTCCTTAGAAATGATTTCTGGCAGGACCATGTGGTCGTCCGGATTAGTTAATTTAGTGCGCTGTGCGGCGAGACCTGAGCGGTCTGTTGTGTAAACGTCACAACGGCCAGCATCGTACGCAGCAACCACTTCGTCCGCCTTTTCAAAGGCTACCAAATTAAACTTCATCCCATTAGACCGGAAAAAGTCAGTGATATTAAGCTCCGTTGTTGTTCCCGTATTGGTGCAAATGTTTGCTCCATCGAGTTCCATGGCTGACTTTGCGCCCAAAGATTTGGGAACCATCATACCCTGGCCATCATAGTAGTTGACACCAGCAAAATTCAGACCCAGCTGTGTGTCTCGCGTCATCGTCCAAGTAGTGTTTCTTGAGAGGACGTCAATCTCACCAGAAGCCAGTGCTGTAAACCGTTGTTTCGCTGAGAGCGGTGTGAACTTAACCTTGGAGGAGTCTCCAAACACTGCAGCAGCTACAGCGCGGCACACATCTACGTCGATACCTGTCCACTTCCCAGAATCGTCAGAATTTGAGAAACCGGGCAAACCTTGGCTAACGCCACACTGCACAAATCCTTTTGATTTTACAGCATCTAGGGTTGCCGTTTGCTGTTTTTCAACTTCAACAACTTTCTCCACTTCTACAATTTTTTCATTCCCAGCACCTGCAAAGTAGCCTACAACGCCACCAACGACCAAAGCGCCGATCCCAATCACTAAGTTATTACTCATCATCTTCTCCTTATCGGGCCAAACTTGATTGCCACCCTTCGTTGCTAATTAGCTTCCCTTTGTATCTTGTTTTCTTATAGTGTGCTAGAAATTTATTCCCAGATTAATCAAGTTTTGCTATTTACGATTTGAAGTTGGAGTTTGCACTCGCATGACTACAAAAAAACACCATGTAGACACAAAACTTGGACATCTTGGGCTATCCCCAGAAACGAATTTTGGTATACCGAACCCACCTATCTACCGAACATCAACGATTCTCTCATCATCAATGGCGCAGCATCGAGGTGACTTACCAAAAGCTTACACATACGGGCGATCTGGAACCCCAACGTCCGCTAGCTTCGAGAACGCAGTCGCCTCAATTTATCAGGCAGATACTTGTATTTCGACATGTTCTGGGCTGTCAGCCATCTCAACTGCGATATTGTCTGCTATTCGCTCTGGAGAACATGCCCTATTTCCAGATTCACTTTACGGATCATCGCGCCGTTTCGTGACCACGCTGTTATCTGATTTGGGGGTGGAAGTCACATTTTATCCCCCTCGATGCAATAGCGGCATTACAGAATATTTCATGGAAAATACCCGTCTTTTATATCTCGAATCTCCCGGCTCGCTTACATTTGAGCTTCAAGATCTCCCCTCTATGACAAAACTAGCCAAAAAGCATAACATCATAACAATTTGCGATAACACCTGGGGAACAGCTCTGCATTATCCTGTCCTAGAACTGGGCGCCGATATTGTTGTTGAAGCAGCGACAAAGTATATCGCTGGTCATTCTGATGTTAATCTAGGGATTGCGGCTGCAAATGGGTCACAGGGCATAAAATTAAAAAAAACAGCGCGCAACTTCGGCATTTGTGCCGGCCCAGAAGACCTTTATCTCGGCTTGCGGGGCTTACGCACTATGCGCCTTCGTCTGGAGCAGTCAGCGGCGAATGGGCTAATGCTGGCACAGTCACTGACAAAGCACCCTCTTGTTTTAGAGGTACTGCACCCTGCCCTTGATAGCTCACCGGACCATGAACTTTACAAGCGTGATTTTTCTGGCTCCTGCGGCCTATTTGGCTTTGTTGTGCCTGAGACAATTGCTCAGGAAAGGCTGGATAAGGCGGTTGAGGGCATGAATATTTTTGCTATAGGCGACAGCTGGGGCGGCTATGAAAGCCTGATAAAGCAAGCCCACATTGAAAGCAAGCTGCGGCAGTTCATCCCAGAACACAGCCCCGGGCATCTTATCCGCGTTTATGCAGGGATTGAGCATGGACCAGATTTGCAAACAGACCTGTTCCAAATGCTGAACGCGCTCGACTGACCTCTATTTTTTCAAGTGGAAAAAATCTTTCCGGGATTCATAATGCCTTTGGGGTCAATAGTACTTTTGATTGACTCCATTACACTCACCGCCTCGCCCAGTTCTGCTCGCAAGTAACTCTGCTTGCCCTGTCCAATACCATGTTCACCTGTACAGGTGCCGCCAAATTTTAGGGCTCGCTCTGACAAGCGTTTAGTAAAAGCGGTAATTTTGTCCTGGGCTTCCTGATCATCTGGCATGCATATTGGCAAGCAATGAAAATTACCATCACCCACGTGACCAATTAGAGTTGAAATTAATCCGTTTTCTTCTAGGTCAATACGGGTTTCCTCAACGCAATCTGCTAGTTGTGAGATAGGCACGCAAACATCGGTTGACACACCAACCGCCCCAGGGATTAGGGCCATTGTGGCATAATAGGCATCATGGCGTGCCTTCCACAGCTTCTTGCGTTCAGCCGGATCTGTCGTCCAAACAAACTCTTCATCTGTATGTTCCTCGGCGATCATTGTGAACTGTTCAGCCTGCTCTGCTACACTCTTTTCTGAGCCGTGAAACTCAAGCAGTAATAAAGGCGTTATAGGAAGAGACAACCCCGAATAAGCGTTACTAGCTTTTATCTGCAATTCATCGAGCAATTCAATACGGGCAACAGGAATGCCATATTGAATGGTTTGGATAACAGCCTTACAGGCTGCCTTGATTGAGGGAAATGAACAGATGCCCCCGGCAATCATTTCCGGAATTCCTTGCAATTTCAGGGTGATTTCAGTTATCACGCCTAGAGTACCTTCAGAGCCGATCATCAACCTCGTTAAATCATATCCGGCAGATGATTTGCGGGCGCGTCCTCCAGTTCGGATCAAACGCCCGTCAGGCAACACAGCCTGAAGTGCCAGAATGTTATCCTTCATTGTACCATAACGCACAGCATTTGTCCCGGAAGCGCGGGTTGCAGCCATACCCCCTAATGAGGCATTTGCTCCAGGATCAATCGGAAAGAATAGGCCGGTATCCCGGAGATAGTCATTTAAGGCCTCACGAGTTACCCCTGGCTGAATGACCACATCCATATCTTCTTGATTTACCTTAAGTATCTTATCCATCCCATTCATATCTATGCATATTCCACCATAAGGCGCATTTACATGACCCTCAAGGGATGACCCTACGCCAAAGGCAATAACCGGGCATTCGTGTTCGTGACAAACGGTGATGATCTCTGCCACTTCCTCTGCAGATTGCGCAAAAATTACCGCATCTGGTAATTGCTGGGGAATACGTGATGTGGTGTGACTGTGTTGACTGCGGACAGAGTCATTCTGCGAGAGACGATCGCCAAATTTCTGCTTTAAAACCGCAACAGTTTGCTCGATAGATTGACGATTAAACATTAAATAACTCTTTCTTTCATTCACAGTTTCACAGTTTGCAACTTACAGTCTAATATCTGTTATTTAAGCAAATCAACGAAAATTCTGCCTCAATGACCGTCTTTCTTGGCTCGAAGAAAATCAAAATCAACTCCGTCTGGTGCCTGTAAAACGTGATCATAAAACAGTTTTTCATAACCGCGCAATTCTGCTGATGAAGCGACGGGCTGTTCTGCTCTGCGCCGTTCCAATTCCTGATCTGAAACCAGCATATCCAACTGACGTTTAGCAACATCAAGCTGAATCTGATCTCCTGTGCGCACCAATGATAATGGGCCGCCAACAGCTGATTCAGGAGCAACATGGAGAATAATTGTACCTGCAGCAGTGCCGCTCATTCTGCCATCTGAGATACGGACCATATCCTTCACCCCCTGCTTTGCCAATTTCTTTGGAATGGGGATCAGACCAGCCTCTGGCATACCCGGCGCACCTTTTGGGCCGATTTGCCTCAACACCAAAATATCATCCTGTGATACGTCAAGGTCAGGGGAATCAATTCGGGACGCCAAATCTGCCATATTTGCAAATACTACAGCCCGACCAGTGTACGACAATAGATGCTGGCTTGCAGCCACTTGCTTAATAATAGCACCCTGCGGGGCAAGGTTGCCATACAGAACGGCCAGCCCTCCTTCTCTATAGATCGGTTGCTTTGACGATCTTATTATATCCTGTGGCCAGTTAGGAATATCGATATTGCTCAATTCTTGTCCTAATGTCTGTCCAGTTACAGTCATAGCCTGCATCTCCAAAAAACCAGACAATGCCGATAAAATGCGAACACTGCCTCCTGCGGCATGTAAATCCTCCATATAACCCGTTCCAGAGGGCTTCAGATCAACAATGACCGGCGTCTGTTTGGATAACTCATCAAGCCTGTCCAAAGAGAGTTTTATGCCCAGCCGTCCAGCCATAGCCGTCAGGTGAATAATTGCATTCGTTGAACCACCTACCGCCAGCAGAACACGCAAGGCATTTTCGAATGAGGCCAGCGTCAAAATATCTGTAGGGTGACAACGACGCTTTGCAATATCAACGGCCAGATGGCCGGCCTGCTCTGCAATGCGTCGCCGGTCTGCTGAAACGGCCGGCGCAGTGGCACTACCCAGAGGGGCAAGCCCTAACGCCTCAACCAGCAGGGCCATCGTGCTAGCCGTTCCCATCACCCCGCATGTGCCAATTGTCGGCACAAGCGCATCATTAGCTTCAGATATTTCATCCTCAGTCAGTCTGCCCGCTCTGAAATCACCCCAAAGACGCCGGCAGTCTGTACAGGCTCCCACCCGCTCGCCATGGAAACTGCCTGTACTCATGGGCCCGGTTACTAGCTGGACAAAGGGTATATTGGCGCTCAGCGCGCCCATCACCTGGGCAGGTACAGTTTTATCACACCCCCCGACCAGAACTACCGCATCAACAGGAAGGGATTTTAGCATTTCTTCTGTATCCATCGCCATCAGATTGCGCAGATACATGGAAGTTGGATAAGCAAAACTCTCATGCAGACTGATCGTCGGAAACGCCATCGGCAACCCTCCTGCAGCCAAAACACCGGCACGAATCTGCTCAATCAGGTCTTCAGAATTACCATGACAAGGGTTAAAATCACTCCCTGTATCCGCAATGCCAATAACAGTCCGATCAAGCGCGTCATCACCATATCCAGCCCCTTTGATGAACGATTTACGTAAGAATAGAGCAAACGCGTCATCCCCATAACGAGTAAGTCCTTTTCGCATACCTTTCGGATTGTCTTTCTTTACCATGACGTTGTTCGCTGCCTCACCCTGTCTGCTCAATGCCTTCAGCCTAGGTTTTCAAAGCCCGGTTGGCAATGAATACAGGGATTAGGCCCGCACACACGATCATTAGGGCTGGCGCAGCAGCTGCCTCTATCATCTCATCTTTTGCATATTGATAGGTAAAGGTTGCGTAGGTCTCAAATGAAAAAGGCCGCAAAAGAAGTGTCATGGGTAATTCTTTCATTACATCAACGAAGACCAGCAAACCTCCAGCAATAATTGATTTTTGAAGCAAAGGCATAATGACCCTTTGTACAGTGTCCCAAAAACCATGTCCCAAAATACGACTCGATTCCATCATATGAGGCGGCATCCGCTTTAATCCAGATGTAATTGCCCCATATCCAACCGCCTGAAACCTTACAATCAATCCAAACAATAACATAAAAAAACTGCCCGTTAGGGCAATATCATCCAATAAAAGCCCAAATAACTGGTCAAGAAATCCACTAAAACTAAGCACACCGATCGCTAGGATTGTCCCTGGAAAGGCATAGCCTGATGCCGCCATACCAGCTAGGATCCGGCCGAGTTGACCGGAACGGTAAGTGGCCAGCAATCCAACCAGAATACTTACAGTTATGACCCCAATTGCTGCCGATATCGCCAACGTAAAAGAATTTCGTGTTAACTCCAACATTGACAAACGTACCTCAAGCAGGCCAGTTGACACCATAAACTCAAGCAAAATAAGCACAGGCACAAAAAAGCCGACAGCCACAGGCATAAGACAGGTCACGAAACACAACCATTTTATTTTCGGCGAAGGGTTAATAACGGGCACGCCTAATTGGCCACCGCCGATATTCTCAAACGAACGGCGTGACCGCGCAAAAATTTCTATCATCAGTAATGCCCCAACCAGAACGAAAGCACATAAGGCAAGTTGCGCAGCCGCAGGCATGTTATTCATCCCTAGCCAGATGTTAAAAATTCCTAATGTAAGTGTTTCCAGTGCAAAATATTCAACTGTCCCAAAATCAGATACCACTTCCATCAGAACTAGGGCTAACCCAGCAATGATAGCAGGCCTGGCAAGTGGCAACGCAATTGACCAAAATACGGGACGACCAGCAAGTGCAGCAACCTCAAACATCTGGGCGGAAGTTTGACGGAATGCGGTGCGGGTCAGGAGATAAATGTAGGGATAAAGAACAGCAGCCATCATAACACTGGCACCCGTTAGCGAGCGGATTTCGGGAAACCAATAGTCGCGCGGGGTTTGCCAGTCAAATATCTGTCTAAGTACTGTTTGAAAGGGGCCAGCATATTCAAGAAAATCAGTGTAGCTGTAAGCAATGATGTAAGCTGGCATTGCGGCAGGCAGCACCAAAAGCCAGTCAAACAAGCGGCGGCAGGGAAAGTGATAGCGCGACACGATCCACGCTGTGGAAACACCAAAAATAATTGCGAGAAAACCAACTCCAACCATCAATAGTAAAGTATTGCCAACATACCTAACCAGAACAGTCTGAAATAGATGAGGCAATAAATTTCCTGTATCCCCGGTTGCCGTCAGCACAATTGAAATTAAAGGTGCCATCATCAATAAACAGACAACGGCCATCAGCGCAGGAACTCGGCAAAACTGAAGGGTCAACTGGCTCATTATGCCTTGCTGTCTGATATCTGATATCAACACATCATCTCCTGCGAAATAGACAAGATTATTCTCCTGACACGCCCCAACATGTAAATAATAATCATTCGCAAAAAAATTAAGTGGAAAATGGTGGCAATTGCCCGTATAGCGAAAAACTACCCACGCTTTGTTTATTCTGTAAAGTGCGGAGCTGTTTTTGTTAAGAACGCCTTTATACCCGCCTGCCCGTCGGGACTTTGCGCTGACAGGGCAAGATATCTCGCTTCATCCTCCATTTGTGTCTCCAGCGGCGTTGTCAAACTGCTGTTGAATAACTCTTTTATCCTGCCATAAGCTGCGCGTGGACCCGCTGCGAGCATTTCTGCTGCGCTGCTTGCCTCATTCATCAAGTCAGAAGCCTTCACTGATTTGTTTATAAGACCCCATTCAACAGCCTCTTCAGCCTTAAGCATTCTATTCATAAAAACAAATTCCTGTGCCCGTCGAACACCAATTAGTCGCGGCAAATACCATGTAGATGACCCGTCAGGACTAAGTCCAGCTTTTGTGTAGGCTGAAACGAAACGGGCCGTTTCTGAAGCCAGAACAAGCTGAGGAAACCCCAGAAAGGCAAGGCCACCTCCAGCAGTCACACCATTGACAGCTGTAATGACGGGTAGAGACATGCGTGCAAAACGACTGATGGCCCCATGTAGGTAATGCGTAACTTCATGAAGATGCCCACCAACTGCCTCACCATGCTGATTAAAAGCAGCAAGGTCACCGCCCGCGCAAAATGCTTTTTCTCCTGCACCTGTGATGATCAATGCTCGCACCGTTGAATGTTCCATGAAGCTCAGGCTGGCCTCATAAAGGGCTTTTGCCATACCCAGATCAATCGTATTCATTTGCGCTGGTCGGTTCAATGTAAGTGTTGCTACTTTACCCTGAACCTCTGTTTTTAAAGGGGTCATAAGCCTGCTCCTCTTCTATGTATTTGCTATGCTGCATCATAGCCTAGCATTTTGTAGCTGCCTGCACCAAGGACTGGACGAAATGCGCAGAGACGATATGGTTAAAATTAAGATCTAGATAATGCAGGGGTGACAAATTATGGATATCATTATTGCAGGCATTACAGCCTGCCTGGCGATGGATATTTTTCAACGCTTTCTGTTAATCACAACTGGCCAACCGCCATCAAATTGGGCTGTTGTCGGCCGTTGGGCCTTTAATGTTCTGCGCACAGCGCGCCTCTACCAGCCTGACATTGAAAGCACAAATGAAATAAAGGGCGAACACGCTTTTGGCTGGGTTGTCCATTATGCAGTCGGCATTGGCTATGCTATTATTTATGCTGAATTCACGCAAAAAGGTCTGTTAACTGCCAGTTTATCAGACGGGCTTCTTTTTGGTTTTTTATCTGTTATCATCCCTTGGTTCTTTTTCCTGCCGGTTTTGGGCAAAGGCATTATGGCCAAACACACACCTGCCCCGGCAAAAATCTGCATGTTGGCCTTAGCAAATCATTGTGTGTTCGGGCTAGGCATGGCTGGTGGATTTCAGCTGTATGTCTAAAAATCAGAAAGTATTGACAACAGCTGTCGACGCATCTGATCGAGCTTTGCTTTCAAGAGTGTGTTTTCAACCCTCAACCGTTCAAGCTCATTTTCGATTACCGTTGATGACGATTCTGCATGAATAGAACCAATATTTAGATCAGCCTTACAGCTGTTATACCGGCTAATATCTGCTGCATTATTACCCTCTAATATACATCTATGCGCATAAGATGGCGAAATAATTAAAAAAGCAGCGATGAGGCAGACGAACAGGTTGACTCTATTTCCCAAGTTTTTCATGAACAAAGTGATAAACCTCATCTTTCATACGTCTGTAAGTCACCATCTCATCATCTTCTGTTAGGCGCATCGAACCGCCAACAAGAGCCTGCCGCCTGACCATACAAAAAACCTTAATGTGTCGGTAAGTCTCGTCTGAGATTTTTTCGATTTGTTTTCGAGCAAGCATGGTCACTCTCGGTTCAATAAATTCAGAGTTAACAGCCGCTTTCATTCTCGATGCAGCATCAAAATTCACCTTACCCATTTTGCTGATTGCGCGATCTTGGCTCATTTTAATTTGATTTTCAAAACTGCCCAAATCTGAGGCCGTGGGTTTTGGAAGCTCAACAAAGAAATTACCTTCATCAGGACCTGGCGACATATTCTTATAACCAGCCATCCGCAAATTTGCGATAATCACATCTTTGTCCTTCAATTCTTTCATCGCTATTCGAATGGCGCTCGTGGAGACTGCCGGATCATAAATAATAGAGGCAAGATCAAGAATCCGCTTAATGCGACCTTCGAATTCAAACTCTATCTTCCGCAAGCCCTCTATCTGAACTTCTGAAGGGTCAATATTGGCTAGCGTCTCTAATAAATCCTCAAGTACCTGCTCCGCCATTGAC
>CABYZM010000023.1 GCA_902523435.1 uncultured SAR116 cluster alpha proteobacterium | reverse complement strand
GCCGTGCTTGATGCCTATGGAAAAGCGATCCATTTTTAAATGATTTGTAGCAATTTTTGAAAAAGAAGTGTGTGCAGTCTTTTTTCAAGCCAAGAACTGATGTAGGCACAAGCAACGGACAGCTGCTTTCACACAGAGGATAACAAAGAATGCCGTCTCCAAATCTGACAAAAGGTGCCGCTCGGCATCCAGAAAAAAGACGTAATGAGGCCAAACCGCAACCTCGCCGCCCAGATTGGCTGCGGGTCAAAGCCCCGCGTGTAGGCGCATTTTCAGAGACCAAACGTCTCATGCGTGATCTGGACCTTGTGACTGTGTGTGAGGAGGCCGCTTGCCCAAATATCGGTGAATGCTGGGCAAATAAACATGCCACCATGATGATTCTAGGGGCTGTGTGCACACGAGCCTGTGCGTTCTGTAATGTGGCGACAGGCCGGCCTGAGTTGCTTGATCCGCATGAACCTGACCATGTTGCAGAGGCGGTTGCCCGTCTTGGCCTGCGCCATGTTGTGATCACTTCTGTGGACAGAGATGATCTGGATGATGGTGGGGCAAATCATTTCGCCCAAACAATCGCTGCTATCCGGCTCAGCTCACCAAAGACGACAATAGAAGTGCTGACCCCCGATTTTCTGCGCAAAGAAGGGGCTGTTGAACAGGTAGTCGCGGCAAGTCCTGATGTGTTTAATCACAATATGGAGACGGTTGAGCGCCTATATAAGCCTGTTCGCCCTGGCGCACGTTATGCACATTCACTGCGCGTGCTGAAACAGGTCAAGGTGCTTAATCCGTCTATTTTTACAAAGTCTGGCATTATGGTCGGGTTGGGTGAAACTGATGAGGAAGTTGCAGAAATGATGGAACATCTGAGGGCAGCAGATGTCGATTTTATGACAATTGGCCAATATTTACAGCCTACCCCCAAACATGCGGCTGTTGACCGTTTTGTCACACCTGAACAATTTAAAGTGTATGCGGCTTGGGGACAGGAAAAAGGGTTTTTAATGATGGCATCAACACCTTTAACACGCTCGTCCTATCATGCTGACGCAGATTTCGCCGCTCTTCAGCTTGAACGGCTCAAGCGTCTTGCGCAGACAAATTCACAGAATGCGTGAGAGGAAGCTCTTCAATGACAACGCATGCTGAACAGCGTCTAATTCGCCATTCCCCTGAGCAGCTTTTTGACCTGGTTGCCGATGTGAGGCGGTATCCTGAATTTTTGCCCTGGTGTCTGGCATCTCGGATCCGAAAGCAAACAGACTCAGCTCTAGTAGCCGATCTGATTATCGGTTTTCAGGTGTTCAAGGAACAATTCACGTCTTATATCCAGATGGACAGAGATCATCTCATTATTAAAGTAGAATATGCAGAAGGGCCATTTAAATACCTGACAAATAGATGGAAATTCATTCAACACCCTGACGGCTGTATGATCGATTTCTACGTGGATTTTGAATTCAAATCCCGCTTGTTGCAAACTGTAATTGAAAACTTGTTCACAGAAGCGGTCAGACGTATGGTCAGCGCATTTGAGGCCCGTGCCGACCAGCTCTACACATTGAAGTTAGAGCAGGGGTGATGGCTTAGCTTTATGACAGGCGCAGCAGCAGTGAGATTGCGTGTGTGCATGCTAATTTACGAATCTGCTGTCTGTTTCCTGTAAACAGGTGACGTTCTGTTTGTTGAATACCATCTTTGCGAAAGGCAGATATCCATACCAGACCGACTGGCTTTTCAGCTGAACCACCGCTTGGGCCGGCGATTCCTGTCAGTGAAATGGATAAATCCGTGCGTGCAATTTGACAGCCGCCTTTTGCCATTTCTTCAGCTGTTTGTTGCGAGACAGCTCCAAAAGCTGCCAAGGTGTTCTTGGTCACCCCCACCATTTCTTGTTTGGCCTGGTTACTATAGGTGATAAAACCGCGTTCCAACACAGCAGATGCACCCGGTACGGCGGTAAGATAACCAAATAAAAGTCCGCCCGTACAGGATTCCACCGTGGATAACGTCTGGTTCGACGCGGTAAGCTTTTGGATAAGGGCAGGGGCATCTTCGAGCATTTGGCTTCCCTTCTGTCGTTGGGCTATTCAGGCGGGGTAGATTAATAATTGGGCCATCAGCAGCACCATGCCAGCTAATATACCTGCCACCACATCATCTGCCATCACCCCGAGGCCGCCTGGCAGCGCTTCAGCAGCAGACACAGGCCAAGGTTTGAGAATATCAAATAGTCTGAAAAGGACAAACCCGGCGACATACCATAACAGGGCTGATTCTAAATTAGGCGGAATACATAAAAGAACCAGCCATTGTCCAGCGACCTCATCGATGATCACTTCGCCTGCATCATCTTTACCTGACAGCTGCGAGTAAGCATCAGCAGCAAACACGCCTAATATAGTTACCAGCAAGAGTGCTGAAAGCAAAATGATAAAGCCATTTTTCGCTAGAAAAAAGCCAGTGATTAATGCCGAAATAGACCCTGCTGTTCCAGGTGCCGGTAAATACCGTCCAATAGGACCAAGCGTTGCCAATTGTGCCAAGAAAACAGACATCACTCATGCCGTCCATATGAGGCGGGTAAGCAAACAGTGGCTTGAGCCAGCGCTGCTATGCCTTCACCACGACCTGTGAAGCCAAGACGTTCACTTGTTGTGGCTTTGAGCGATAACCGGTGTAGTGGAAGTCCAGTAATTTCAGCCAGGCGTTGGCGAATCTTGTCTCTGTGAGGACCAATTTTTGGGTCCTCACAGATCAGCGTCACATCCAGTAATGTGATATATCCCCCTGCACCTTTGACCTTCTCAAGCGCAAATCGCAGGAACTGGTCAGAAGAAGAGGCGTTCCATTTTGGATCAGACGGGGGAAAATGCTGGCCAATATCACCCAAAGACAATGTCCCCAAAACAGCATCACATAGAGCGTGTAATCCAACATCGCCATCTGAATGTGCCATTAGCCCCTGTTCATGTTCTATTGCAACACCGCAAATCATGATAGGTCCTGGTTTTTCTGTGGAGAAGCGATGCACGTCAAACCCGCTGGCTGTTCGCAATTCTGTCTGCTGGTTCCGCATCGTATTCAAATCCTCAGCATAGGTAATTTTTTCAAGCTGGCTGGCACCATTAACACAAACCACAGTTAATCCTGCAGCCTCAGCAAGGCTTGCATCATCAGTGACAGCTTGCTTGCCGCCCTTATCCGCATTGGTCTGATGAAGACGGAAAAGTTTATCAAAGGAAAAGGCCTGTGGTGTTTGCACCCGTCTCAATGCGCTTCTGTCAACTGTATGTAGAACTATGTTTGTTTTATCAACATGCTTCACTGTGTCTGTAATCGGCAGGGACGGGATGGCACCATCTGCTCCGTCGGTGCAAGCTGAGAGCAATTCATTAAGAACTTGGTGTGGCACTAAGGGACGGGCAGCGTCATGAATGGCTACCAGTTTGTTTGGGATAAGTGCAGACAGGGCCTTCAGACCATTCAAGGTTGAAGCTGACCGACTCGCCCCACCAGGAGTGAAACTCACAGGAACAGTGGCAGCCTTTGCTGCTGTCTCCAAAGAATTCAGAATGTCAACTTCTACACCGTGTTGCGGAAGAACAATTACAATCTTTCCGCAAGAAGGCCATTGGCTGATGGAATCAAGGCTGTGAAGCAGAACCATTCTACCTGCTAAAAGCTGAAATTGTTTTGCGCGTCTGGTAGATGGATCAGCAGATAAAAATCGCTTGCCGTCACCAGCAGCCAGAATGACAAAATCCATTTTATCCTGCTCAACATTCATCTCTGAGTGTTCCTGTTAATGTAATGAGACGTATCTAGCCTGAGGGAGACTGACTTGTCTAGTTCAGCCGTCATAACTGTTTATAGTTTTGCGTTAAAGCACTTGCCATCATTGACTGCCTAATTATTGTGCATTGTTCTGGACATTTTTACGTAAAACGAGGCATACTCACGCTCATGACAGGAATCCTTGACCAAATTTTAGGCTTCTCCGGCAAAAATAGCATTCCAGATGTTGTCCTGGCGCCGATGTCAGGAATTACGGACAGACCTTTTCGCCGTGCGGTCCGGCGGGCAGGTGGAGGCCTTGTGATAAGCGAGATGGTGGCTAGTCATGCCATTCTGACAGAAATACGCACAGAAATGAAGAAAACCTCTACTGATTTGTGCAGTGAATCTCCAATAGGTTTGCAAATCGCAGGATGGGATCCGCGGATGATGGCTGATGCTGCGCGGATGGCAGAACAATTGGGTGTCAACCTCATCGATATTAATATGGGTTGCCCAGCCAAAAAAGTCACTGGTAGAGTATCCGGGTCTGCTCTGATGCGTGAACCAGATCGTGTAAAGCGCATCTGTGATGCAGTTGTCAGAGCTGTGTCTTTGCCGGTGACGTTGAAGACCCGTCTCGGCTGGGATAATGTGTCCTTGAATGCACCAGAAATTGCGCAAATTGCTGAGCAGGCGGGTGTAAAACTGGTTACTATCCATGGGCGCACACGTTGCCAAATGTACAAAGGACATGCTGATTGGTTAGCAGTGAAGGCTGTTGTTAATTCCGTCCAAATTCCTATTTTTGTGAATGGAGATATTACCAGCTGTGAGACCGCAAAAACAGCGCTAGAGGATTCTCGAGCTGCCGGTGTGATGGTTGGAAGGGCAGCCATGGGCCAGCCCTGGCTGCTGGCCCAAATTGCAGATTATATTGGAGGAATGCCTGTTCGTCTTGCTCCTGACATGTTGCAGCGTAACTTGATGATGATAAAGCATTTAGCTGATATTACACAAGAAAAAGGTGAAATTGGATTACGGTCTGCTCGTAAGCATTTTGCCAGTTATTGCGATCATCTTGAGGAATCTGATGAATTGCGGGCTGTTGCCATGCGGACATCATCAGCCTCAGAGCTAAAGGACGCAATCTTCCAATATTTTCTTAAATCATCCAGATTAACAGCGGCCTGAGCCTGACAGAAGCAAGATGAAAGAGATAAGTTTAGAAGTATCAACTGGCGCATTCAACCAAGACCAGATATCGGCAGAACTTTTGAATTTGTTGCCATTTCCTCTTCTTCTGATCGATCAAGAAAATCGCTTTGTTTGGTTGAATCCAGCAGCTGAGAACTTTTTTAAGAGCAGTACAGCTTATCTTGCTGGTCATGCGGTTGTTGAGTTTATACCCTCCGACAGCCCTTTTTTTAATTTATTGGACCGGGTTAGACAGGCCGGCCGTTCTGTTGTTGAAAGGGAACTCGGGCTAATCAGCCCGAAGCTGGGTGTGCGAAAAGTAACTATTCAAATGGTGCCTGTACCTGCTCGCAGTGAAATTAATTACCCTGCCCAGGTTTTAGTTTCCATTCAGGAGCAATCCTTGGCAGAACAGCTTTCAACTCAGAATCAATTTAAGGGCGCCGCGCTGTCCATGGCTAAGATGACAGCTTTGCTTGCCCATGAGATTAAAAATCCGCTTGCGGGCATTAAAGGGGCAGCGCAATTATTAGAGTTGGATCTCCCAGCAGAATATCACGAACTCAGTAGCATGATTGTTGATGAAACAGATCGCATCACCTCATTACTAAGCAGAATTGAAAACCTGTCAGCTGATACGCCCTTAAAATTTTCAGATGTAAATATTCACGAGGTACTAGACCATTGTATTCGTATTACAAAAGCGTCCTTTGGTCGCCATCTTCAGATAGTCCAGCTTTATGATCCTTCTTTGCCTGATGTTAGGGGAGATCGGGAACTGTTGGTGCAGTGTTTTCTAAATTTGTTAAAAAATGCTGCTGAAGCGACAAAGATTGGTGATGAATTAGTTTTGAGAACTTGTTATTCTATGACGAGATACATATCCAGCTTGTCTGACGGAAAGCGTATGCATCTACCCCTTCAAATTGAAATTGAAGATACCGGTAAAGGCATTCCCGAGGAGCTTTCAGAACATATTTTTGAGCCCTTCATTTCGACTAAATCCGGTGGATCTGGTCTTGGGTTGGCAATGGTGGCCAGTGTTATCGCTGACCATGGTGGCACAATTACCCATCAGCGCAGGCATCAAGGAACGTGCTTCAGTATTAATCTGCCTTTTTTAAGAGTGACAGATTCAGACAGAATTTTGCAAAGTCACTCACCTACAACAGAACTTACCCCCTCCTTTGGTGAGATAAGCTGATGAACCGCATTCCTCAAATTCTTGTTGCAGATGATGATCGAACAGTCAGGACTGTAATCTCGCATGCGCTGAGCAAACAAGGTTACCAGGTTGGTGCAACGACATCTGTTGCTGGTTTATGGGATATGGCGACTACAGGACGTGGTGACGTCCTGATAACAGATGTAAACTTTCCTGATGGCGATGCACTTGATTTGTTGCCACGTCTGCAAGCCAAACGTCCTGACCTGACCATAATTGTGATGAGTGCGCAAGCCAATCTTCTGACGGCAATAAAGGCACAACAAAGAGGGGTTTTTGACTACCTGCCAAAACCTTTTGAGCTGCGTCAATTGCTGGATGTAATGTCGCGCGCTGTCTCAGATGAGAAAGAGGAAATAGCTACTAACAGGCCAGCCGCAGCATTACCAAAGCAGATCCCAGCGCCATTGTTGGGTAAATCACCAGCGATGCAGGTAACATTCAAATTACTCAGTCGTATTGCTACCCAGTCTGCGCCAGTATTAATAAAAGCAGAGTCTGGCTCCAGAAAACATATTGTAGCCCAGACACTTCATGAGATGAGCCATTTATCCTCGGCCAGTTTTGAAACTGTGGACCTATCCCGAGTCGAAACAGAAGGACATTCCGAATTGCTTTTTGGAGCGAAAGGGTTAGTTACAAGAACATCAACTGGCACATTGTTTTTAAATAATGTTGATTATTTGTCTGATACAGCCCAGAAGTCTCTTGCTCAATTTCTTGTTACTGGCGCCTTAAAGGCATCTCCGCAGTCAGATCAGCTTGGCCAGCTACGCCTTGCCTGTGGAACGTCAGTTGACCTGAAACAGAAAGTTAGCAATGGGGAGTTCAGGGAAGATCTTTATTTTGAAATATCGGTGGCTGAGTTTAGTCTACCCCCGCTTAGAAACAGGCAGGAAGATATCCCGCTTTTGCTCAACTGGTATTGTGCTCAGTTGAACGAACAGTTCCAGTCTGACAGGCACTTCTCGTCAGAAGCGGTGGCTTGCTTGCAAAGCTATCATTGGCCTGGAAATGTAAGAGAATTTGAGTCCGTGTTGAAACGATTATTCATCTCGACAACTAGACGTCAGATTTCTTTAGCGATTGTGAAAAAGGAACTTGAAAAATCATTATCGGTCAATCAAAAGGCTAGATTGGAAGTGCCAAAATCATCAGAGAATCTATCTCATGCAGTTGAAGGACACCTTGCCCGTTATTTCAAGGCTCTGGGTGGTGATGAGCCTGTTTCTGGCCTTCATGGCCGGATTTTGGCAGAGGTGGAGCGGCCTCTCATTCTGGCAACGCTGCATCATACTTTAGGAAATCAAATAAAGGCTGCGGCTATTTTGGGTGTGAACCGAAATACCTTGCGAAAAAAGATCAGAGAGTTGAACATTTCAACAAATCGCGCTGAATACAGATAAGTCATGCAGTTATTCAATGGACTGTTCTTGAAACAGGAAAGCATAAATGTCTAATTCACTTGATTCCAGAACTAGAACTGTGCCTGCACACAAAGTAGGGAAAAGTGTATCTGTACTGGATGAGGATATGATTCCACAGAAAGATATTTGGCGCTTTTTTAGCGGTGATCGGCTTGCCTATCTTGTGATAACTGTTGCGGTTGGTGTGGGTGTTACAGTCTTTTTCGCGCTATCAAGAGTTACCGATATCAATACCCAATCTGATCTTTTAGTCCTTAGTTTTCTGATTGCGATGAGCTTTCTATTGTTACTCCTGTTTTTTGTGGGCAGGCAATTGCTGCGATTATGGCGTGAACGAAGTAGGCGCGATACCGGCTCTCAATTACATCTGCGGTTAGCACTATTATTTGGTGGCATCACAGCGATACCAGCGATCTTAGTGGCGATGTTTGCTGTGTCCATAATTGATTATTCACTACGCGGTTGGTTTGCGGAGAGGATTTCAACAGCGGTAAATGAATCTGTTGAAGTTGCCAGCGCTTATTTTGAAGAACATTCTCGTTCTGTGCGTGGCCAGATATTGGCCATGGCGAATGACTTAAACCGTGAAGCATCGCGTCTAGCTCGTAATCCAAACCAATTTAATGATTATATCTCCAATCAGACTGCGCTGCGTAATTTGTCTGAGGCTGTTATTATTGATGGGACAGGTCAGATTCTTGCTAAATCACAATTTGCATTCTCATTGGCCTTTTCAGGAATTGATGATGAGCTCGTGGCAAGAGCTAGAGAAGGTGAAGTTGTTATTATTACATCAAAAGAGAACAATAAGCTCCAGGCCATTATGAAGCTGAATAGTTTCGTTGATGCTTATCTACTAGCGGGACGATTTATCGATGCAGACGTGATTGATGCATTGAACCGCACCCGTGTGGCAGCTGATGATTATCAATCGCTGTCATTGCGCCAATTTGATTTACAAATTTCGCTTGCTGTAATGTTTGGTGCAGTGGCTTTGATGCTTTTGCTGGCGTCTATCTGGGTTGGTCTAAATCTGGCCACATCCATCGCCGGACCATTGGTTCGGGTCATGACAGTTGCTGAGCAGGTGCGTAGTGGTAATTTTAAAGGGCGTGTGCCTGAGAGCGATGATGTTGATGAGCTGTCGAGATTAGGGGCGAGTTTCAACAGGATGCTTGATGATGTTTCTAGCAGCCGTGAACAGCTTGTGCAGGCGAATCGTCAATTAGATGCTCGGCGTGAATTTACTGAAGCAGTGTTAGGGGGAGTATCTTCAGGTGTGATAGGACTCGACCATCAGGGAAAAATTACTCTTCCTAATCAGGCAGCTTGCGAGCTTTTGGAAAAACGTTTTGATGAACTTTATGGTCACGAGTTAACAGGTATTCAGCCTGCATTTGCCCCTTTATTTGAGTATATAGATCAAAGAAGACGTATCCATCCAGAATTGCAGATTGATATGCAGATTGGTCGCCGAAAAGTCATTCTGCGCACACGTGTTACTTCTGAGAGAGTTGATGGCAGACTTGTTGGATATGTTGTTACATTTGATGATGTAACTGATTTTTTGTCTGCGCAAAGAAAGGCGGCCTGGGCTGATGTTGCAAGGCGCATTGCCCATGAAATAAAAAATCCGCTTACGCCAATAGCTTTGGCAACCGATCGGTTGCAAAAAAAA
Source organism: uncultured SAR116 cluster alpha proteobacterium (assembly GCA_902523435.1). Lineage (GTDB taxonomy): Bacteria > Pseudomonadota > Alphaproteobacteria > Puniceispirillales > Puniceispirillaceae > JADHLI01. The sequence continues at coordinate 10,916 of CABYZM010000023.1, read as the reverse complement.
TATCGACCTTCAGATGAGGGTGACGCTGAAAAATTCGATGACTATGTATCTATTATTTCACGTCAGGTTAATGACATCGGCCGAATGGTGGAAGAATTTTCTCAGTTTGCTCGGATGCCAGCACCGGTGCTAAAAAAACTTGATGCGCGCAAATTGCTCACAGAACAAAAGATTTTACTTGACCCGAATAGCCAGGTTTCTCTGGATATCAAATTGCCAAAAGATGATGCCCCTGTTTACATATCTGCGGATGCTGGTCTCATGAGACAAGTGATTACTAATCTGACGAAAAATTCAGTTGAAAATATGCAGGACAATAATGTGACTGCTCCAAAAATTAAACTCTCGCTGCAAGCTGCTGATGGAAGAGCAGAGATTGAAGTTCGGGATTATGGCTCTGGCTTTCCTGTTGAGGATACGAGTACTTTTCTGGAACCTTATGTCACAACACGTGAAAAAGGCACGGGTCTTGGTCTTGCTATTGCTCAGAAGATCATCTCAGATCACTCCGGTGAAATAAGGCTGGATAATCACCCTGAAGTAGGTGCCGTCGTTACACTGTCCATGCCTCTGGTAGGAGGTGAAGAGTGATGAATGACGAAATTCTTGTTGTTGATGATGAGCCTGATATTCGCTCCCTTATCAGCCTGTCGCTTGAAGACGAGGGGTTTTTAACGATCCAGGCAGGTAATGCGCAGGATGCCCGTTCAATAATTGCCTCACGCCCACCATCATGTGTGATTTTGGATATTTGGATGCGCGATTCAGATATGGACGGTATCGATATCCTAAAATGGGTTCAAGAACTTTATCCTGAGGTCCCAGTTCTGATGATTTCAGGGCATGGCAACATTGAAACAGCTGTTCAGGCGTTAAAGTTCGGTGCGCATGATTTTATTGAGAAGCCGTTTAAGACAGAGCGTTTGTTATTAACTGTCAAGCGTGCTTTACAGCAAAGACGTTTAGCGCGTGAAAATGCTGAGCTGAGAGCAAGCAGTGGGCGGACATCACCGCAAAGGCTTATCGGTCAGTCATCTGTAATGAAGCAATTGCAGCAGGCGATTGAGCGTGTAGCTCCAACAGCAAGCCGGGTCTTGATAACAGGCACCTCTGGTTCAGGAAAAGAGCTTGTCGCCCGTTTAATTCATGAACAGTCTGAAAGACAAGATGGTCCGTTTATTGTTGCTAACTGCGCAAGATTAAACACAACACAAGCTGCTATGGAATTATTTGGTTCGGAAGGTCTGCAGTCAGGCCGCCGCGTGATTGGGTTGTTTGAGCAGGCGCATCGCGGCACGCTGTATTTTGACGAGATCTGTGATTTACCTGCAGATATTCAGAGCCAATTGGTCCGCACTGTTGCAGAGCAGACATTTAGACGGGTTGGCGGGAGTACAGAAGTAACAACAGATGTGCGGATAATTTCCGCGTCTAGCCTAGACTTACAGGCTGCCATTTCTGAAAATCAATTGCGTGAGGATTTGTATTACCGACTCGGAGTGATTTCACTGGTTGTGCCCGCTTTATCTTCCCGTCGTGAGGATATTGGAGCCTTGGCACGTTATTTTGTTTCAGAATTTGCTAAACAGTTGGGCACTTCGCCGATAAAGCTAGGTGAAGATTTGTTAAATGCTATGCGGGCTTATGACTGGCCAGGCTCTGTTAGGCAATTGCGTAACGTGATTGAGACCTTAATGATTATTGCTGATAAATCATCTGATGAACCGTTGAGCGTAGACTCGCTGCCAAAGGAGGTGATTGCAGGCGCTGGTCAGAATGTAAATGCGGTTCTTGACCAAAGTTTATCACTGCCCTTGCGTGAGGCCAGAGAAGCATTTGAGCGGGAATACATGCGCTCTCAATTAGAGAAATTTGAGGGAAATGTGTCGCAGATGGCAAAATTTGTTGGTATGGAACGTTCTGCCTTGCATCGCAAGTTAAAGACCCTGGGTCTGCAGGAGCCTTAGATTTTGGTATAATTAGGCTTGCTCTGGAATTTAAAATGAATAGAGTGTGGATAAATCACTTAAGTTCTCGCCTGTTTAATTAAGTGAAGAAAAGTGAAGAGTTTCCAAGCTGAACGCCTTGCTATTATAATTATGCTGTTGACATGACAGGCTGAAAAGAGAGACTTCATGAAAATTGTTATTTGTGGGGCAGGGATTGTCGGCAGTGCGATTGCGCGCCACTTAGCTGCAGAGCAGAATGACGTTACCGTGATCGATGCAGATCCTGACAAAATTCAACGTATCATAGAAGTTGCTGATGTGGGGGCTGTAACAGGTGTTGCTTCGCATCCAGATATGCTTGAACAAGCGGGCATGGCTGATGCAAAGCTTTTAATCGCAGTAACAGAATCTGACGAAATCAATATGGTGGCCTGCCAAGTCGCCTATACAATTTTTCAGACCCCAACTAGGATTGCGCGGATCAGGTCACGTGCTTATCTAGATCCTAGCGTCAAGACTCTTTATGGACCTGAACATCTGCCTATTGACCACATTATTTCGCCCGAAGTTGAGGTATCCGCCGCTGCCGCGCGTCAATTGCAACTGCCAGGTGCGTTTGATGTAAAAGATATGGTGAAGGGAAAAATTAGGCTTATTGGCGTCTTATGCCGTGAAAACTGTCCAATTTTGGCAACCCCAATCCGACATCTTACAAGTTTGTTTCCTGGTCTATCGATGACGATTATCGCCATCATCCGAGGGAATGAAGTTATTGTGCCTAGAGACGGTACAGATATGATGCAACCAGAAGATAGGGTTTATTTTGTCTGTGACGCTGAACATACGGAAAGAGCGATGGCAAGCTTTGGCCATACCGAAAAAGAAGCCCATTCAGTTGTCATTGCTGGCGGCGGCAATATTGGCAGTTTACTGGCGCAGGATATCGAAGCAAACTCAAGCAATACAGTATGTCATGTAATTGAAAAGGATAAAGGGCAGGCTCGCTTAATAGCAGAAAAATTACAACAAACGGCTGTCACCTGTGGCAACTCATTGGAAGCTGATATTCTGACCGAAGCTGGCGTGGGCGGAACAGACACTTTTGTTGCAGTTTCAAACGATGATGAAGTGAATATACTATCGGCGTTGCTGGCTAAAAGGATGGGAGCACGTCATACAGTCGCTCTAGTCAATATGCCTCAATTTGTACCGTTGATAAGCGCACTTGGCGTTGATGCAGTTATTAACCCACCAATGATTACGGTATCATCGATACTTGAACATGTCAGGCGTGGGCGCATTTTGGATGTTCATTCTGTTGTCGAAGAGCTAGGTGAGGTTCTAGAAGCAGAAGCACTTCCTACATCGCCACTAGTTGGCATGCCTTTACGAAAAGCGCGAATACCCAAAGGGGTCGCTATTGGGGCAATTCTTCGTCTTGATGAGGTGATCCCTGCACGCGGGGATACTGTGGTCGAAGCCGGAGATCACCTGGTGTTGTTTGCTGCACAGGGCAAAGCTGCGCGTGCTGAGGCCATTCTTTCTGATTCTAATTCTGAATTTTAACTGAGGGAACATTATGTCAAGATTTGCTTATGTCAATGGAAGCTATGTCCATCATCGCGAAGCAGCAGTGCATATTGAGGATAGAGGCTATCAATTTGGCGACGGTGTCTATGAAGTTGTATTGCTTATAAATGGCAAGATGGCAGATTGTGAAGGGCACCTTAAAAGACTGAATAGGTCGCTTTTTAAATTAAAGATGAAAAGCCCTTTATCTGAGGGAGCGCTTCGTCAGATCATGGCGCGATTGACACGCCTAAACCGGCTGAAAACAGGGACTATTTACATTCAAATTACACGTGGTGTGGCAAGGCGGGAACATTCCTTCCCGAAACACAGTCTGGCCAGCCTTGTCATGACAGTGAAACATATGTCTTTAGATACTGGCCGCCAGCTTGCAGGCAAATCGGCAATCACAGTTCCAGATCAGCGTTGGGACAGACGGGATATTAAAACAATACAGTTGCTGCCGAATTGCCTGGCAAAACAGGCGGCGTCAGAAAAGGGGGCTTACGAAGCGATAATGGTTATGCCCGACGGATCAGTTTCTGAGGGCTCGTCTTCAAATGTATGGATTCTAAACAATGAGAATCAGCTGATTACCCGCCAGCCCGATGAAGATATTCTCAATGGCATAACACGCCAGTCTATTCAGCGCATTGCTGGTGAACGTCAATTGGAGATTGTTGAGCGATCCTTCTCTGTTGATGAAATGATGCAGGCTAAAGAGGTATTTGTCACAAGTGCCACATCCATGGTTACAGCTCTTACACATATAGATGGCAAAAAGATTGATGAGGGGAAGGTGGGGCTCATTGCTTCTGCCTTAAAGGCTGACTATATTAGTTATGTAGAGACTGCAGCTGAATAGGACGTCAAGGGTTCCGTGCCAGTCTTCATAAAGGCTCAAAAGGCGTTGATATGGAAAAATCACAAAATCTTCAAGATGTATTCCTCAATCAAGTCAGAAAGCAGCACGTGGCTGTAACCATCTTTCTCGTAAATGGTGTCAAATTGCAGGGCATTATTACCTGGTTTGATAATTATTCTATGTTGCTGAAGCGTGATGCTCATATTCAGTTAATTTATAAACATGCTGTGTCAACAATCATGCCCTCTACACCCTTGAACATGCAGGATATAGAGGGTGATGAGAAAAGCTGATACAGCAGCGTTTGTATCTGATAAAGCAGTTCTATTGGTTCTGAAACAAGTGTCAGAGGCGATAATTTTGCCGCGGTACAAACGGCTTTCAGATGCAGATATTTCAACAAAAACAGATGCAAATGATTTTGTCACAGTCGCTGATCGCGAGGCAGAGGCAGAGATTTCAACAGAATTGTTAAGGATGCTGCCGGGATCACGCTGTATTGGAGAAGAAAGTGTTGCTGAAGGCCGGTGTGATATTAATTCGTCGGATGCTGATTATACTTGGATAATAGATCCAATCGATGGCACTAGAAATTTTGTTGCTGGCGAAGAGCATTTTTGTTGCATGGTCAGCCTAATTGAAAAGGAAAACCCCATTAGGAGTTGGATTTACAGACCGTTGGTTGGTGATGCTGTTGTGGCAGGCAAAGATAAGGGGGTAAGTCATTACCTGCCGACAGGAGAGATTGTAGCATGTAAGCCTCGCTGGCATCAAAATGAACTACCACTTTTGCAGGGCACATTAAATGCGATGGGTTTTGATTTAACGATCAGAGAGCAGGTTAGGAATAAGTTAAGAGGGTTAAAAGGGCGGTTTCATCTGGGTTCAGCGGGCATTGACGCTTTGTATATAGCGCTTGGTCAATCAGATTATTTGATGCACAGTAAGCTCACGCCATGGGATAGCGTGCCAGTTGAACTGACCTGCAGAGAACTTGGCTATCATGTTCGGCTGGCCCCTGATGAGACACCTTTCCATTGGCAGGCAAAGGGTGTTCTTTTGGCTGCGAGTACTAGGAAACAATGGCAGGAAATTGCAGATTTTATTTGGTTAGAAATAACATAAATATAGATATTTATTTATCTGAAAAATATGATTTTTTAGCCTCTTCCCACAAATTTTCCATTTGCTCTAAGCTTGCATCTTCTAGTCGACAATTCTGGTTATTTAACCGCTTTTCAATATAGTGAAATCTGCGTTCAAATTTCCGGTTACAGCCAAGTAACGCTGTTTCTGGATCAATCCCCGCTTTCCGGGCGAGATTAGAGGCAACAAACAAAATATCGCCAATTTCATCCTGGAGGCGCTCTTTATCCTGGGGGGTGTCTGTCAAGACTTGGTCTAATTCATCAAGTTCTTCATACATTTTTTTGATGACAGCTTTAATGTCAGGCCAGTCAAAACCGACAGACGCTGCTCTTTTCTGAAGCTTAGCTGCTCTGACCATTGCAGGAAGAGTACTTGTTATTTCATCGAGTATACTTGCCGTTTGGCCATTTGATGCATCCGCGCGTTCAGCTTTCTTAATCGCTTCCCAGTTCTGGTTAACAAGCTGTTCATCTTTTGTCGGTAAATTGCCAAAAACGTGGGGGTGACGGCGCACCATCTTGTCACTAACCTGTTTAGCAATGTCTTCAAACGTAAAGCTGTCTTCTTCAGTTGCCATCTGTGCATGAAAAACAACTTGAAACAGCAGATCCCCAAGCTCATCGCATATTTTATCTCGATCTCCCGAAGCAATGGCCTCACTGACCTCATAGGCTTCTTCTATCGTATGAGGCGCAATTGTTTCAAAAGTCTGCTTTACATCCCACGGGCAACCTGTCTCTGGGTCGCGCAATCGCTCCATTATTTCAAGAAGGCGGGTAAGCTGAGTGTGTTTTTGTTGCATGTATACTGCTTGCATTATTATAAATGTCAGGTCAATATCTGGCTTCGAATAGAATTTTAAGGAATACAGCTATGAGTGACGCTGAAAATATGTTTCAGCCTGCACAAGCAGCTAAAAAAGGACCGATGGTTCGATTGCGTAGCTGGTTTTTTACAGGCCTTCTGGTTACAGCACCTGTTCTTTTGACCATTTATATCACCTGGCTGTTCATTGATATCATTGATGGACAGGTTGAAGCGCTGATGCCATCTGGGCTACGTGACTATATATATGTTAACGCGCCGATTATTGGAAAAATACCTGGTGTGGGTTTGCTGATCGGTGTGATAGTGATCACAGTCATTGGGGCAATTGCTGCTGGTTTTTTAGGCCGCTGGCTGATTGGTCTTGGCGAACGTATCCTAAATCGTATGCCTGTTGTGCGGTCAATTTATGGCGCCTCAAAACAAATTCTTGAGACGGTTCTGTCAACTCAATCTGATGCCTTCCGTGAGGTTGTTCTGGTGGAGTATCCGCGAAAAGGCCTTTGGGTTCTGGGATTTGTAACCGGGGCAACAAAAGGTGAAGTCAAGGATATGATGTCTGAACAGACAGTTAATGTGTTTATTCCAACAACGCCAAATCCAACTTCTGGATTTTTGTTGTTCTGCCCGAATAAGGATATTACCTATCTGGATATGAGCGTTGAGGATGCAGTGAAACTGGTTGTGTCCGGGGGGATTGTAACGCCGCCTTATAAAAAAGCCAATACATACAAAAGACAAACTGTGAACAACAAGCGCAAAGGGACAAAGGCCAGAGCAGATACAAAGGCAGCAAAGGCAGTTAAATCTGCAAAAAAATAAGCTGTTTAGTTTTAACCGGAATTCAAGAATTGCACTGCGTTGTCTCTTTCAAACAAGCTGAGAAGCAGAACATATTTTTTCATCTCAGGGTGATCAAGTCCTCGTGAGGACAATAAGATCTTTTCAGCCTGCTGATGGGCAAGGCCAAGTAAATTACTGTGCGCAGCCAAATCAGCAAGACAAAATTCAGGAAGTCCCGACTGGCGTTGCCCCAGAACTTCACCCGGCCCCCGAAGGCGAAGATCCTCTTCAGCAATCACAAAGCCATCATTTGTCTGCCGCATAATCTTTAGACGTGAACGGGCTGTGTCACTTAGGGGCGGCTGATACATTAGTATACAAGACGACTGTTTGTCACCTCTGCCCACACGGCCTCTAAGCTGGTGGAGCTGCGCTAAGCCAAAACGTTCTGCATGTTCAATGATGATAATGCTGGCCTCAGGTACATCAACACCCACTTCGATGACGGTGGTGGCCACAAGCAGTTTACTTGTGCCATCTTTGAAGGCGGACATAGCCTCTTCACGCTGCTCTGCTTTCATTCTGCCATGTGCCAAGACGGGTTTCGCATCTGGCAGTACAGCAGTTAGAGCACGGTGTCTGTCTTCTGCGGCAGCGGCGTCCAGTTTGTCTGTTTCCTCAACCAGAGGGCATATCCAGTAAGCACGCTGTCCGTTTGAAATTGCGGCTGCTAGACGAGCTGTTACATCTGCCAGGCGATCCTGACTGATAAGCGCCGTTTCAATATCCTGCCGCCCTGCAGGTTTTTCATCGAGCCTAGATACAGTCAGATCACCATAGGCAGTCATTGCGAGCGTGCGCGGTATAGGGGTCGCAGTCATTACCAGCACATCACAGTTTTTACCTTTCTGACCCAGAACAAGACGTTGCCGTACACCGAAACGATGTTGCTCGTCCACAACTGCCAGGGCCAGATCTGCAAACAGAACCTCATCTGTTAGCAAGGCATGGGTGCCAATAGCAATTTGACAGCTGCCATCAGCAAGCCCCTGCAGAATGTCCTGTCGTGCTCTATGCTTTGTGTTTCCACTCAGAAGAACAGGGGTAAGCCCAAGTGGTTTGAGAAGCTTTGATAGTCCCTGATAATGCTGGCGGGCAAGAATTTCTGTCGGTGCAAGAAGAGCAGCCTGTGCACCAGCTTCGAGGGCAGTAAGTATGGCCATCAGGGCAACAAATGTCTTTCCAGAGCCAACATCCCCCTGCAGCAGTCTGAGCATCCTGTCTGGCGTGCCTTGATCAGCTGTAATTTCTTTGATAACTCTCTGTTGGGCGCTAGTTGGCGTGAAGGGAAGGAGCGGCAGTAATTGTTCAGTTATTCTTCCAGTTCCGGTAATTACACGCCCAGGGAGGGCTGATTTTGTTTTTTGGCGTATCAACTGAAGGGCAAGTTGGTTTGCCAAAAGTTCGTCAAAAGCCAGACGCGCTCGGGCAGGGGCTGTTGGTGATAAATCATTAAGTGAAGTGGGGGCATGCACCTGGAGCAGCGCAGATTTGAAGGATGGCCAACGCTGTGCTGAAAGCAGTTCTGGATCAATCCAGTCTTCTAGTTCTGGGACTGTCTGCAGCCCAGCCTGTATCGCATTAGTTAGTGTGCGTGCCTTCAGCCCAGCAGTAAGTGGGTAGACTGGTTCAAATTCAGGTATGTTGTCAGCTTTTTCCAAGGGCTGAATAAAATCGGGATGTGGCATTTGCAAGCGGCCCTGGAACCATTCCACACGCCCACTGATTAAGCGCCTTTCACCAACAGGTAATGTGGTTTTGAGGTAATCTGTATGAGCGTGGAAAAAGATAAGCTCAATCTGGCCGCTGGATGTTTTTGCGGTTATGCGGGCAGGTCGGCGTGCACGGGGTGGGGGTAGGTCAGCCTTTAACACTAGTATTTCAAATGTGGCGGTCTGTCCGTCTTCTGCTTCGTCAACAGAAGGCCGCGCGGTTCTGTCGATCACACTTACAGGCAGGTGACGCAATAAATCAATCACGTGCCGGCCTGTCTTTTTGGCCAGTATCTGTTCCATTTTTGGACCAACACCTGGCAGGCTGGTCAAAGTGGCGAACAAGGAATATATAACAGGGGGACGGGCAATATGCATAAATAACAATCGGGCCTGTGACAGCTGTTCTGCAGTCTTTCTTTGGTTTGGTATGGACACAGCCACCCCAGATCGACATAAAGACATCGGCCTATCATAACGGCGATAAATGAGGTAAATCAATGTCTGAGTCACCTGTCCAGCCTGAAAAATGTGCACTGTCAGCTCGCCAAGTCCGTGTGAAGCGTTTGATATACAGGTCAAGCTACACAGGCATGAAGGAGACAGACTTATTACTTGGCCAGTTTGCGGCACGTCATCTACCTGAATTAAGTGATGATGAGCTTGATATGTTTGAGGCTCTGCTGGACGCAGGGGACCCAAGAATTTTGGCTTGGGTTCAGGGTGATGAACAGGTGCCGGAGGTGTTTCAGGGGACTGTGATAGACCTACTCAAAAAATTTGAAGTTCAAAAATAAACATATGAATTTGATCAATAAAATTGCGGTCTCTAAGCAGATATTTGGTTGTTTGGACGCGGTAATTCCGCTTGTCATCAAACAGTTAGCGAACGAAACTGGTCCAATCATATTTATTGCGCGTGATGATGCGCGCATGTCCCGCATTGAAGCTGGCTTACACCGTTTTTCAGATCAGATTGAATGTCTGTCACTTCCTGCATGGGATTGTCTGCCCTATGACCGTGTATCTGCGCATTCCACCATCACAGCGAAGCGCATTCAGACCCTCTCACATTTGTCTGTGTTGATCCAAACAGAACATCAGAAGCCTTTTATTGTGCTCACAACCGTAAATGGCTGGCTTCAGAAACTGCCGCCTCTGTCTTTTTTTACTTCGTCATGCCTTAATTTGCGGGTTGGACAGAGCATTGCACAGAATCAGATTGCCAATTTCCTGGCGCGTAACGGCTTCAGGCGCGCGCACACTGTTCGAGAATATGGTGAATTTTCAATCCGGGGCGGTATTGTGGATATTTATCCGCACACAGATGCCTTGCCGGTCCGGCTTGATTTTTTTGGTGATGAAATTGAATCCATAAAATCATTTGATTCTCTGAGTCAGCGTTCAGAATCGCAGGTCCAGCATGTGGACATTCGGCCTGCCCATGAATTCCTTCTGGATGATGAAACCATCACCCATTTTAGACAAGGCTATTTAAAGAATTTTGGGGGACGTTCGGCCCGAGACCAGCTTTATGAATCAGTATCTGCCGGACAGGTTGTTCCTGGATTGGAGCACTGGCTGGGTCTGCTGCATGACCATTTGCTGCCTCTGCATGAGCAATTGCCGGGATGGCGTAATGTTTTTGATGTTGAAGCAGAGGCTGTATGGCAGGCTCGCCTTGACCAGATTGCTGATTTCTATGACGCCAGATGCGCTGCACTTGCCGATCAACAAGAACAGGTCTATCGGCCTTTGCCGCCAGAGACTATGTTCGTTTCAGAAGACGAGATTAGGCAATTGACCCAGCAGGATAACCTATCGTTTCTAGCTGGGTTCAGCCGCCCGGAGGCTTACCCGGAAGATAGTGACACTGGCGCATCACTAGGCCCAACATTTGGCGCAGACGCGGCATCGCAGACCTCACCATCTTTAGCTGCTGCGCACTATATTGAACAGGCCGTTAAGACGCGGCCAGTTATTTTAACTGCTGAAACAAGTGTT
>CABYZM010000022.1 GCA_902523435.1 uncultured SAR116 cluster alpha proteobacterium | reverse complement strand
ATATCAAAAGGTTAGACAATCACTGAATCGGGTCAACAGGCACATTTGTTATACTAGCGATGACTAGGGGAGCTTAGGGTCAACCATATTGCCTCCTACGTTGTGCAATTTATGCACTACCTCTAGTAAATTTTAGCAGTAGAAATCAGCAGGCTAGTTTTTTAAGTGAAAGATAAGGAGTAGTCTGAGCGTGATGAAATTAAGGTAGCGTCCAGACGATCCTCCCTTAGGAAGTAGCGCGGTCGTGATTGAAAAAAGTAGCTTACACGCTCTTCCCAAACTTAGAACGATAGTACACCCCTGCTAAAGCCATGTTTTCCTCCCCTGTGCTTGCAGGGGTTTCTATTTCAAAGTGATTTAATCAATCGCTTTTCAAACGACTTCCCTTAACAATAACTATCACCTAATTGGCTTTGTCTCATGAGAATAACGCCCCAACAGTTTGTCCAACTCGCAATTGGGGCAGGGGGTGAACACGAATAAATAAGAAACGGATGCACATCTTGCCATTTGAACTTCGTTCTTTATTAAGCCTCGCTGGTGTTCCAGTGCGGCTTTTTAGCCACTAGTGCGACAATAAAGCAGTGGTCGCTCATTAGCCGAACACTAAATGACTTAGGGGAAAGATGGGCCTCGCTGGCTAGGACAGCGAGGTCTAACTTCCTAGTAAAATTTACGTAACCGCCTGGACGAACGTTTCAATATATTCCAGCGTATAAGAAATTTACATTATCTGATGGAGACGAGTATGTTTTTAACAGCAAAACTTAACCTGATTACTGGAATGGTGATCGGTGCAACTGCCGTGTTAGCTATGAAGCAAATGTGCAACCAACGGTGCAAGCAAAAGAGAAGTTCGACGCCAAATGATACACCGCAAGAATAAGCTCACTACTTTACAAAGGAATGCCATTTTGAGACTCACAAAGAGTCATCTTGTACCTGTCTGGTGGTAGACACCACCCACAGCCAACTCATTGACTCAGTGACTCTCAAATCGCCAGCAATCAGTATCTCAGTTCTGATTGTCCAACGTTAGTCAACTCTGGATGACAACAATACTCAGATAGCACCTTAGCAGACAACTAACATCTACCTCTACAACACACCCTCCATAGTTAACTATAGATACTAAGGCTATAGTGTTACGAAGGAGGTAGTAGTAGTTGTACTTAGGTCAACATTAGTTACTCTGCGTCTTCCTGAAGTATACTATAGGTTATTACTACTACGACTAACTAAGTATATAACCTTAAGACTAAAGTGATCTTTAGTTATCTATATTATTACTTAAGGGGGAGGATGAGGTTGTTGTATTTGTCTTCCTAACGACAACAACAACCAATCGACCCTTTAGCTCTTTTTTGAAATCAGTGTTTGTCGTTAACCACTGGGGGTGTCTTTCGCCCACTCAAGTTTGCCTTATGCTGACCCTAAGCTCCCCTAGTCATCGCTAGTATAACAAATGTGCCTGTTGACCCGATTCAGTGATTGTCTAACCTTTTGATATTGCTCAAGGGTGACTTGAGTTGACGCAGGGCATAGGTAACAGCAGCATCTCAGCCGCACCATTTCTCTTGTATCACTTGATACAACCAATTGAATTGCTTCACATCATGTGTCTGCATGGTGATTGGTGTGAAACAGGGTAAGAAACAACTATGCAGTATTAGTTTACATAAATAGCAATTCTTTACCTGTAATGAGCACGACTAAGTTTAAAACAGCAATAACTCCGGGAGCAATGTATCCCTCAGGTGAAGTTTTCAAACCTTCAATGATGCCCCATTCACTATTTATAGTCCTGTAACAAACTACAGCACCAATAACTGCTTGAATAAATCCATAAGTGAACAATAACCATCCACCCTTGATTGTTGTTAATAACGCAATGAGTAGAATGATGCCAAAACCAGCCGCAAAAGTGCCGACGAGTCTGGTCATTATTGCGCTGCCCTCTCCAAATCCATACTTCTGTATGTAACTACGAGTTTGAAATATGCACTGATAAGCATAAAAGAAATTTCCAACCATAATCATTATTATTGCGGTATTCGTGACCATAAAACTTCTCTCACTCTCAACTTTGACTGATTTAAATCAGCAAAACTCAAATGTGTTTTTTTTCATAACTGATTTGCTTTAGATAAAAATTTATCTCAAAATCTAAATAATTTTAACTTTAGATTTCAAGAAAAAGAAATGTTCAAAATACACAAGATGAATAAGAGGGGTAAACCATTTTCTTACATATTTAAATGGTATGCCTTCAGTTATATTCTTATAATCATAATAGTTGCTTATTTGGAAAATTGGATTTAGTTACATGGCTAACGAGGAATATTGGTAAAAAATTGGGATAACGATGCTTTTCGTTTTATCAGTTGTTTTCTTTTTTCTATTTGAAATACTTTGGGTTTATTTCGCGGAAAGAAACGCTTGCTACCGCAATCCTATTGGCTAGGTTTCATTATTTTTTGGTCTTCATTTCTGCTTCTCCTTTTACCATCAAACGGTTGATAAAAAAGCAGACTAGTATTAAAGCTGCAAAATTTTCCGAGGCAACTGCTATCCTCAAATTAGCCGTGCTTGTCATATGAAGGGGAGTAATGTTAAATGCAGAGACAAATGATACATATAAATGTCTAATATTTAGGTGTATTCATAACCCTAGGTACTTATTCATAGATTATTGGGAATAGCACTCTCAGTGATACACTTATTCTGTACTGATAACGGTAAGCATCTTCTGTGAAACAAACTGAGAAACATTGTGCGTGTTGACAGCATAAGTGCTTCACATAAACTGGCACTATAGCTGTAGTTCAATTGGAAATCGTGCATGGCACTAGCGCAGACCTACTTCTCAGCCGCACCATTATACCAGGTTAAAGAATGTTAAACCATTTTAACGCAAGCGGTTTGGATTGTTTCGAATGCTTGGGTTTGCAATATGGGTAAAAATAATAATCCCTCTTATGTCTTCCTGAAGGGGAATACTTACTACTTCAATTGTCAAATGTTCCTGTAGGTTAAGTCTATAGGAGACATTGTTCAGTGCCTTACATTAAAATCTCCTGAACCTACAGTTTCAACCTACAAATTGAATGAAAGATAATTTTTTGCCGTTACCTTTGTGATATAATAGGGTTCAGTTTACGATCTTCATACTGCTAGAGGGAGAATATGAAATATTATTTGCGCAGAGCGCTACTAACGATAATCTGGTTGCTCTGCAGTTTTCAAGTTGCCCAGCTCTGGCTAGACCCAAATATCATCGCACGAAGTAGCCTCATGGAATTAGCCCTGATCAGTATTGTGATGGTCGTGATTGCTGCTGGATTTCATTGGGGTACGAAGCGTGTAATAAAGTTTTGACGTGCTTTACAGCGAATACATAGTTTAAATCTGATAGGGAACTTGCGCAGTCTCATCTGCCAGGCCTAAAATGAAAAATGAGAGGAAGACCATTTGGATGGATATAATTTATGCTGATTTTTGATAAACCGTTCACACAGCAGGAATCAATACCCGAACATGGTATTTCGCGTGCGGTTGAAATCATGAGGTCTGGCCGGTTGCATCGCTATAATGTATCAGCAGACGAAACATCAGAAGTCAGTCTTCTTGAACGTGAATATGCCACCTATCAAGGGGTGAAATATTGTGTGGCAACGGCATCAGGTGGACAGGCCATTCAGCTAGGTTTGCGGGCATGCGGCGTGCGTCCTGGCGATAAGGTTCTGGCAAATGCTTATACACTGGCACCTGTGCCAGGAGCTATTCATAATCTGGGGGCTGAACCTGTTCTGGTTGAAATTACAGATGACTATCATATTGACCTGAATCATTTGGACGAAATGGCCCGACGCTCTAATTCACAAGTTCTTTTGCTTTCTCATATGCGTGGACATATTGCTGATATGGATTCGCTGGCAAAGATCATAAAGAAACATAAATTGAAGCTTGTTGAAGATTGTGCACATACCATGGGAGCGAAATGGAGAGGAATCCGTTCTGGAAATTTTGGAGATGTGGCTGCGTTTTCGACACAGACTTATAAACATATGAATTCAGGTGAGGGCGGTTTTCTAACAACAGATGATGATGAGATGGCTGCCCGCGCTATTATTAATTCTGGTTCTTATATGCTGTATGAACGCCATGGTACTTTGCCTCCGCAACAGGCCTTTGAACATATCAAATTAAATACAGCAAATTACTCTTGTCGCATGGATAATCTGCGTGCCGCACTTGTTCGTGCACAGCTTCCGCATCTAGATGATAATGTCGCCCGGTGGAACCAGCTATATGACAGGTTCTATGCTCATCTGTCTGCTGCAGATGGTATTGATATACCGGCACGTCCTCAGGCTGAGTTCTATGTAGGCTCCTCTATACAGTTTCGCACAATAGGCTTATCAAAAGCCGAGATACCCACTTTTATAACCAGATGCGCCAAACGTGGAGTTGAGCTGAAATGGTTTGGAGCTGATGCTCCTGCTGCGTTTACGAGCCGTTATGACAGCTGGGCCTATTTGGGAGATGTTCCACATCTGCCGGCGACTCTTGCTGCTTTGGATAAAACAATTGATATGCGGATTCCGTTGACTTTTGACGGTGATGATTGTGATATCATTGCCAGCATAATCACTGATGAATTAAACCCTGTAGCCTTATGCTGAATATTGCTGTAGATACTCATTTATCTTGAATGGTAATTTATCATGACTTCGCTAATTTACCAGTCTTTAAATTTTATGTAAGCCGGAACCTTCTTATAAGTTCAGGGGACGACATTTGACTTATCTTGCAGCAGGGCTTTTCTGTGTAGTGTGGGGAGTAATCATTGCCTCAACGGGACAGCCGCTGATTTTCATTGATGCGGTAAGTTTGTTGGCGGTAAGCGCAGGTGCGGCTTGTTTTGCGCTGGCGGCGGACGAGGGCCAACGCTTGGTTCGGTTGGGACAAGGCGGGCTGGTTACAGGATGGGTGGCGTTTTTTGTAGGGCTAGTTCTTATAGCAAACAGCTTTCCCCCTGCTGAACTCAGTCTCTTAGGAAAACAGCTGGCAGTGCTGTTTCTAGGGCCCTTATATGGATTTGTTTTGTTTGCTATTACAAAGTTGCTATCTAACAGTAGTATGAAAAGTCCAAAGGTTTAAAAAATGTCGATTATAGTTGGGTTAAAATTTCTGCACTATTTGGCTTTATTTCTAGCTGGAGGTCTTGGTGTTGCGAATGGATTGCTGGCAAAAGCGCATCAGATGGCTGGCGAGCGACTAGCACCACCTGTTCAACAGACGATGATGAAATTGGCGCGTCTAGGACTCGTTGCAATCATTCTTCTATGGGTTACGGGCATTGGTTTAAGTTATCTAATCTACAGTGGGTTCGCGGTAGGCTGGGCCTTTCATATAAAGTTGCTTGGCGCAACAATTTTGTTGGGTTCAATATCATTTTTGAATTTTCATCTTACCTCAACCAGCAAAGTTGGTGCACTGCCCAGCCCGTCTGTCATGAAAATCATCCCAATGATATCGCGTGGCGCTTTGGTTGTAGTTTTGCTAGGCATAGCCATTACCACGACTAGCTAGGCGGATTTTTTGCACTAAAGGCATCCAGTATTGGGCAATCTGGACGGCTGTCGCCATGACAAGCTGAAGCAAGATGTGCAAGCTTGTCACGTAATCTTGTTAATTCGGTCAGCCTGTCTTCAATATCGGAAATTTTTTGCATGGTGAGAGCCTTTACCGTTTCAGATGACCTGTTTTCATCTTCATATAGGGATAACAGTTCGCGGCATTCTTTAATACTGAAATTAAATCGTCTGGCACTACCAACAAATTGCAGCTTGGCTATGTCACGCTCAGAATAATCACGGTAGCCGGTTTGCGGGTTCTGATAAGGACAGACCATACCGATTGTGTCGTAATAACGGACAGTTTTGACTGTTAAGCCAGCTTTTGTGGCGGCTTTGCTTATATTCATAACTTATTCCTTTACCTTCCCCTTAGTAGAGAGTCTAGACATAATAAAAGAGAGGTATAAAAGTGGCAACATTAGCTCATAGTCTAGATATTCACTGGAAATGCCGTCATACGTGGCGACAGGCATCTTATAACACATCTTGGTGTTTGTTGGGTTGTTCAATAGGCGATTTCGGAACCATTGCTTTTTTTCAGTTTTCCCAAATACCATTTCCAGTTTTTGGTATTATGACGCTTGCTATTATAAACGGCCTTTTGACTTCTATCATACTTGAAACATTTATTTTGGCCCGTCAGATGGCTCTAAATTTAGCCTTCAAGACAGCAATCGGCATGTCTTTGATTTCTATGATTGCAATGGAAGCAGCTATGAATATCACCGATGTGGTCTTGACAGGGGGAGCAATTTTAACTTGGTGGGTCATTCCATTTATGCTGTTTGCTGGCTTTGTAACGCCGCTTCCCTATAATTACTGGCGACTAAAGGCGCTTGGAAAGGCATGTCACTAAAATGAAAAATTCCTTTTTTTGGCCGCAGGTTGTGGATTATTCCTTTCAGTTTCTGCTTTTGCAAATAAAGGGGCAACCGGCATTGTCAAAGAGCGCATGGAAAACTTTGAAGCAGCCAGTTTATTTGAGGTTACTGCCCTTAAAGGCGATGCAAAAGCAACCGCCAAAGCTATAAAACAACTCGCAGGAACCTTTAAATCGTTTCATCAAAGTTATTGCTTGAACTAATGTTTACTGAGTAACAAGGTTTTTTCTAAATGATTAATCGTCGCCAGTTTCTAACAAAATTATCTGGACTTCCCATAATGGCAGCATTTCCGTTGCCTACAATAGCTGCGGGGCTGCGGCGATATCAGCTTATTGCTGCTCGAGTGGAGCATCCATTAGGCGGTCCAGGTAAGCCTGAATCGCCCTTGTTCTTATATAATGGGAAATCACCTGGCCCAAAACTGACTGCGCGCAAGGGTGAAACTCTCGAAATTGACTTTCAAAATAGGCTTGATCAGCCCACGACAATTCATTGGCATGGCATCCGTAATCTTAACAAAATGGATGGCGTGCCAGATGTGACTCAGGCTCTATTGGAACCTGGTGAGCAGTTTACCTATTCGTTTCCTGTTCGTGACGCAGGCACCTTCTGGTATCATGCACATAATCGCTCCTTTGAGCAGGTTGCACGTGGTCTTTATGGACCATTGATAGTCACTGACAGTGAACCTAGTGAGAACAGTCGTGATATTGTGCTAATGGCTGATGACTGGCGGTTAGATGCAGACTTGCGCTTTGATGAAGCCAGCTTAGGCAGCTTACATGATTGGTCACATGGTGGGCGTTTGGGTAATTGGTTGACTATTAATGGTCAAAGCCGGCCAGAAATTCCGATACCTAAAACAGGTTTTGTTAGGTTACGAGTTATCAATGCGGCAAATGCACGTGTGCTGTCTTTTCAGTTTTCGCGAAAAGCCCCTATGCAAATTATAGCTCTTGATGGAGCTCCCTGCGTCCCCTTCGATACGGCTACACTTCGTCTTGGCCCAGCGCAGAGAGCTGATATCATCGTTCAGGCTGGCCCAGACCTGGGTAGCCTTTATGAGGTCACTGGTGGTGGCAATTTTGAAGCTGCACGCTTTATCTCAAAACCAGTCAGTAAAAGTGTGCTAGAAAATATTTCTGCTTCTCCTTGGTATTCGTATCCGAATATCAAAGACGCCAAGCTCATAAATGTCCATATGCAAGGGGGCGCAATGGGAAATCTTTCCTCAGCTGTATTTGAGGGGGAAGAAATGCCTATTCGTAAGCTTGCACTTGAGAAACAGAAATTCTGGGCATTTAATGGACAAGTCGGCGGTTATGAACACCTTCTAGCTGATTTAAATATAGGGGATACTGCAATCCTTCGAGTATTTAATGATACGCGCTGGGAACATACAATGCATTTGCATGGTCATCACTTCTGGGTGAAATCAAAGGAATTTGGAAAAGAAAATCATGAAGTTTTGCGTGATACCTATCTCATGGCTCCTGGAGAGACAGCTGACTTGGTATTTATGGCAGATAATCCAGGACTCTGGCTTTTTCACTGCCACGCTCTTGAACATCATGCTGGAGGTATGAGCGGCGTAATATCGATTAGTTAGGAGTTAATTTCAAAAAATGAGGATATTCCTTATGTTTTGCTCTCTATTACTAAAGAAAAGCTAAATTCCTGCTGTTGTTTTTATCGTAACTATTGGTATAAATTGACAACTTAGAACTATGGGCAATTTAATATTTGCAAGCCGATGAGTTTCATGTAGATGAATATTTGTTTAAGACGTGATGAGTGATTATTTTGTTTTTCAAAGTGAGGATTTGTTTCTCTCAAAGTTCATCGCCATCGGCATCATCCATGCTTTGCTAAGCTTTATTGTTATTCAAGGGAGCTTTAGCCAAAGTCGACAGCGTGTTTTATTTTTGCCAGCAAGCTTTATGGCCCGCATTCTGCCAGAACTGACTCACCGGCTGGGTGCTAGTACTGTGCTAGGGGTGTCGATTGCGGTTCTGTCTTCTTTTAGCGCGGTGCAGTTAGGGCCGCAAACGCTTCTGATTGTTAATGCTGCTTTTCTTACTCTTTGGTATGTGGAGTGCGCAATCTTGCTGGCTTCTGGTTTTTTTGCCAAACTTTTTGGTGATGAATTGCCTTTTGAAATTAGGTTTTTTGTTAGCTTTGTTGTTATGGTGAATGCAGGTTACTTTACTTTGATGTTTTTGGTCTCTCTCTTGCGAGCGCCAAAATTTATCTAGTCCAAAATGCTTTAGATACAAAACGGAAAATACATGGCTTCCAAGGCAACAACCTGTGAAATAATTTCAGCATCTGAACGTGCATCAGAGTGGAAAAAATCATTTGTCTGTGTAAATGACAGCTTACATCAAGCGATGACAGAAACACCTTTAGCAATTTTCATCTATGTTATTGTAGTTTTTTTTATAATGTTTCTTGTGCAACGTGCGGCGCGCTCGAGTCAAAATACTCTGAAAAAAAACAAAAATTAGATACGAATAGCAGTGAAAGTAGACGAAGAAGCGCTGACTACTTAGTCTTTCGTCGGCAATAAAGCGGCAGTAAAGGACACTGACTTAAGCGCCCTTTTTATCTCTGCTAATCCAGTTCTAGAAATTTAGAGAAATGTCACGGTGTGCGGAGCGGCATCGCGCTATCTGCGGTACTAGATAGTCTGGCAGGCGATCTTGTGCTCGGAGACCAATCGTCATACGAACATCGTTCTCAAAGGACTGCAGGACAGGAAGAACATCAGGAACTGCTACCTTACGCCATGAAATTTCTTCGTCCAGCTGGACAAGCGCTTCGTCCAACTGTTTCATGCCTTTTTCAAGCTTTTCTTTTTTCAGCGAACGGCGGGCCTTGCCAACCAGTGATTTTACTGCGTTCACGCCGGCGATATCACCAAATAGCGAGCCTGACTCTGCCTTAATCAGTTCCGAAGCCTCTTTTGGATCCATGGCAGCAACCTTGTCACGAAGTGCGAAAAGGTCTGGCTTTATACGCTCAAAATCAGGACCAGCCTGAATGATAGCCATAGCATCAATTACCCCATTATAACCATCATCCATGCCACGCCTGTATTTACGCTGCGCTTTAGTAAGCACCTTTACCTTAGCCTGATAAGCTTTTTCAACCTTATCCCAGTTAGCCGGTATTCCAGAAAGAAGCTCTTCCTTCTTATCCGTCAGAACAGTCATCTTTGCATCAATAGACTGATGCTCATCAATGTCGTCTGTGGTCTGGCGCATAGATTTCAAGCGCTTTAAGCGGCTGTCAATTTTACGCACCTCACGCTCGATTTCACGGACGGGCGTGTGAAGTGCAGCATAATCTTCTTTTGCAAGTTGAAGGTCATCTTTTGCACCAACAACAGCATCCAGATTTGCATAAAGACCTGATGCCGATTTTGTTGCGTCCTCTATGCTGCTTTTGAGCTTCTTTGGCAAGCTCGACAGATCAGCTGATTGTAAAGCGGATAGAGCTGCTTCAATTTCTGTTCGCTGCTCAGCAAACGCTGTTGCTAGGTGGTTTTCAACGCAATAGGTTAGTCTTGGATTCATTGGCGGTGGTGCATTGTAGGAGGATAGATAGAACCGGTTAGGCAGATAGTTCACCAGTGATGGGAATGCGCCCACAATACCCAGTGCAATTAGCTGCAGTATAATAAATGGAACAACACCCTTATAGATCGAGATGGTCTTGATTGCTTTTGAAGCAACACCACGAAGGTAGAATAGCGCAAACCCAAAGGGTGGCGTTAAGAAGCTTGTCTGGATATTTACACCAATCATCACACCCAGCCAAACAGCCGTGATATTTGCGCTTGGATCCGCCAGCAAAATAGGCGCGACAATGGGCACAACCACAACAGCGATTTCAATGAAGTCGAGGAAAAACCCTAGTATGAACATAACCGCCATAACAACGATGAATTGCGACCAAAATCCACCAGGAAGGCTCTGGAGGAAGTCACGCACATATTCCTCACCGCCAAAACCACGGAATGCCGCAGTCAACATAGCAGCGCCGAGCAAAATGATGAAAACCATTGATGTGGTTTTCGCGGTTTCTATCATTACCTCGTTTAGTGTGTTTTCAATTTTAAATGTGCGCCATGTTGACCATCCTATGGCAAAAACCATTATAGAGGCCGCAATTACTGCGAGCGAGACCGGAACATAGGCTTGAGTCACTGCAATATTTTTCACGTTCAAATCAAAATTGGATATCAAAAAATAAATACATAGAATTGCAAAAATTGCTGTAGCTGCTGGGTATAAAGCGCCTTTTTTGCCTTCGTAAAGCTTATATCCAGCCATAATTGTTGCACCTATGGCTCCAATAGCACCTGCCTGATTTACTGTTGCTATACCCATGATAATTGAGCCAAGTACTAAAAATATTAGAACCAGAGGCGGGACTAAAGAAACTAAAACCTTATAGAGAAACTTGCGCGTAAATCCATCAGGGTTTGGAACGGCAGGCGCCATTTTTGGTCGGATTAAAGCCGTTCCGAGAATATAAGCAAAATAGACAAGAACAAGTACAATGCCCGGCAGAAAAGCTCCCAAAAACATGTTCCCAGCTGATGTAGATGTCACATCAAAAGCAGACGGCATAGTAAACTCACCAGTGGCATTTTTATATAATGCCTGCCGCATAGCAGATGCTTGATCAGAGGCTGACCCAAGTTGATCTGCTAAAATAATTAAAACAATTGACGGGGGAATAATTTGTCCAAGTGTTCCAGAAGCACAAATCGTGCCTGTTGCAAGCGATTGGGAATAATTATTTCTCATCATCGATGGTAGAGAAATCAGTCCCATAGCAACGACGGTTGCGCCAACGATACCCGTTGTTGCCGCGAGAAGTGCGCCCACAAAAACAACTGAAATACCTAAGCCTCCAGGAACTGGCCCAAACAGACCAGCCATCGTCATAAGTAAATCCTCTGCAATACGAGAACGCTGAAGCATGATACCCATAAAGATGAATAGAGGTATGGCTATCAATGTATCTCGTTCAAAGTCATAGTAAATCGCTCTGAAATTCATAATTCCAGCGGATAGCCATTCGATTGGGCCGTCTTGATGGAAAAATGCTTTAGCATCACCAAATAACAACAATCCTGTAATTGCTGCTAAAGCAATTGATAAGATTGCAGAACCGGGAAGTGCGAAGGCAACAGGAAAACCAAATCCTAAGGCTGCCATCATCAACAAAAAGAGCAAAAGAAGAAAATAGAGTTCCATGTAAAAAGTACCTTTTACCCTTATTGGCCGGTATTTGATTTTTCTGACTGTTCCATTTTATTTAATTCGTCGAGCATAAAACTTGCGAATTGGAACAGCATTGAGAGTGCAAAGATTATGAGGAACCCAGACATCAAATACTTCACATACATTCCAAAGCCTTGCTGAGTTACCTCGAAATTTAGTAATGCCAGATTAAAGGGGGATGATTCGTACCACAAACCTCGGGTTAAGATGACCCAGCAAAGTGGCAGCCCCAAAATCAACGAGCCATAAACATTTACCAAAGATTTAACACGGTCAGAAAACCCAGCATAAATTACATCGACTCTCACATGACCGTCGTTAACTAATGTGTAAGCACTTGCGAATAAGAATAAAGCTGCATACCAAAACCGGACTAGATCACCCATGAACGCCTGTTCATAGGAAAATATAAAACGAGTAATTACAATTAATAATTCGCCAAATACGATCAAGCTTGCCAGCCAAATGAAGTCTATGCCTCGTCTAAAAAACGCAATGATGGTGCCAAAAATCATTAAGGGGATGTGAACGTAAATCCCTCGATATGAGGGTTTTCCTAGTGATAATGCTAAATCATCACCGACGAGTGCTGGCAATAAATTTTCAATTCTAACGAAAGATATGGCTGCGTCTGCTATCCCCACTAACATTACGGACCAAAAGGCAGCTGAAATGACTAGCTCGGCGGCTAAGTTCATTCCCTTGGAGTTTCTTGGCTTGCCGTCTAATTTGAATATTACGTAAGCTGGCCAAGCAAGCGCGCCAACATACATTAAGCTTTGAAAAAAACCTAAGATGATGGCCAATACAGAATAATTCCTGGTGGGAAAGTCTAAATTTGCACCAAATTGATTTAAAAAACCATACAGACCCGGAAGTTCAAAAATATAAGTGAGAAAATTGTTCAATACGAATGCACCGCCTGCGGTGGCGCTTGCTACTGCGATATAGTGTAGCATGTGTCTTGTGAAAGTATTCTTGTCCATTACCCACTCTTAATAAACAAAAGAAAACTACGAGGCGTAGATGCCTCGTAGTTTATTATTCTCGGACGAGTTAGATGTCGTAAATACGGTTACGCTGAGCGAGGTATTCACCGGTTGTTGTACCCAACCAGCCACCAACCTGCTTTCGCGCATCCATGCAGCTTTCGTGAATCCGATTTGCTAAGTCTGAATGTGCCCGAGCCTCTTCAAACACTTCATCGGCAGCTTCGGCCATTGCATCCCACACATCATCATTAAATGACCGGATTTGCACGCCGTGCTCACTTGTCAGTCTTGCAAAAGCTGGTCCAGAATTACCGTCATATTCTGCCATCATCTGTTCGTTCTCTGCAGTCGCGGCCGCTGAAATTATAGCTTTGTCAGTATCTGATAGGTCAGCCCACCACTTGGCGTTGAATCCCGCAGCAATCATTGACCCGGGTTCATGCATGCCTGCTGTGTAGTAGAATTTGGCCGCTTCATAGAACTTCATGATTTCATCGTTCCACGCGCCAACCCACTCAGTAGCGTCGATTGCACCAGAAACGAGGTTCTCATAGATCTGCCCACCTGGCACTGTAACTGGTGAGCCACCAAGCTTACCAATAACATCACCGCCTAGACCTGGAATACGCATTTTCAGACCATTAAAGTCGTCGGGAGAGTTAATCTCCTTATTAAACCAACCACCGGCCTGTGTACCTGTTGAGCCAGCCATAATTGCTTTAAGGCCGAACTCGCCTGCCAGCTCGTCCCAGAGCTCTTGCCCGCCACCATGACGGATCCAAGCGTTCATTTCCTGATATGTTAGACCGAAAGGAACAGCTGTAAAATAGCCATAACCGGGGTGACGACCTTTCCAATAATAGTCAGCTGCATGATAGCCCTGAGCATTGCCTGAAGCGACCTCATCAAAGCTATCAAAAGCCCCAACACGCTCGCCGGCTGCGTAATAGCTAACTTGAATGCGGCCGCCAGAAATATCTTGAATCGTCTGGGCATAGCGCTGCGCCCCTGTTCCCAATCCAGGGAAATCACGTCCCCATGTTGCAACAATTGCCATTTCAATCCGCTCTTGTGCCAATGCAGGCGTTGCCAGTGGTGCAGCAACTGCCCCAATAGCTGCGCCCTTTACAAAAGAACGTCGGTTAATTTTTGTCATGTTTTCCTCCGAAACTTATACTCATTGAGATGGCGTTAACAATAGGTTTAGAAACAGGGTTCGGCAACCCTTAAAGGTCTGAATATAATTCTGTGGCGACTATTTTGATCACTTATGTTCAAAATAAAGACTACAATTTGTGTGATTATGATGAAATGGCTATGACTTTGCGTTAACGCTCCGTTTTCCTGGCAAGGGTGGATTTTTGGGTTGACGCTTGTGTTTTGCTGGTCATGATGTGGACTGTTTCGTCAGCTGGGCGTCACTGCTTGTCTAAAAAGGGTCTCAATATATGCAAAATCATTTTCAGATAAAAAAAACATGTGTCGATATTGTCGATGTGTCGTTTACCCTTTTTAAGATAATGATTCCGACCCTGATTCTGGTAAAAATACTTGAAGAGATGGGTATTGTTCTGATGCTGAACGAGATTATGGCCCCGTTAACATCCTTAATGGGTCTTCCTGTGGAAATGGCGATTGTGCTGACCACCACGATGCTAACCAACCCTTATGCCGGATTGATTGTGTTTTCTAATCTGCCGATTGGTGATGAGTTTACAGTCGCACAGGCAACCATCTTGGCCAGTTTCATGTTGTTGGCGCATTCTCTGCCTGTTGAGGTTCTGATTGCCCGTAAAAGCGGTGTCAGGGCGCGGATGAGCCTGTTTGTGAGAGTTGGTGGCGGCCTTTTGCTGTGTGTGATTTTGAAATTTCTTTTTCAGGCAACCGGAATGCTCTCAGGTTCAGCTCTTGTCACACTGCCACAGCTTTCTGCCACAGTTGGCATTCAGGATTGGGCCATTGAACAGGTAAAAGCGCTGCTCTTTGTTCAGATCGTCATAATTTTGCTGCTGTTTTTTCTGGAAGGTCTGCGTGTCATTGGGGTTGAACGGCTTATCAAGCTGGCGCTAAGTCCTTTTTTGCGCTTCATGGGGGTTGGCGATAAAGCCGCGACTATCGCAGTTGTCGGGGTAACACTTGGGCTTGGCTTTGGCGGCGGTCTTCTGATTAAAGAGGTGTCATCAGGAAACATTCCCAAAGAGGATGTTTTTGGCGTGCTGAGCTTTTTAAACCTGTCTCATTCTGTATTTGAGGATACAGCTGTTGTGATGCTTTTGGGCCCGAGCCTGTTCATCGTTTTGGTGGGGCGGATAATTTATGCAATGTTATTTGTATTTGTTTTGATGAAATTTGCTGCATCTCTGTCTGAAGCAATATGGAAACAGCATCTAACAAATGCAAATATTCCAGAACAGGCTAAATTTGCCTAGGGAAAAGGCAGTCCAGGAGTCATAAAAATGTCATCTGTTTTGTCCAAATACCCCATCATTGTCTCTGATTCATCGGTGCATGGCCAGGGCGTTTTTGCAACACGCACTATTTCTAAAGGTGAAGTCATAGAACGTTGTCCGTATATCGTGATTGATGATGATGACTTGGCTGATATCAATAGGCTTCAAGACTATTTGTTCACCAGTCCTGATCAGCCAGGAGACTATCTATGTGTTTTGGGTTATGGCATGATGTACAATCACAGTGACAAGCCCAATGCGGAATGGGAAATTGATGAAGATGATATTCAGTTTGTCCGTTTCACCGCGCTAAAACCAATTGCTGATGGTGAAGAAATTTTTCAAAATTATGGTGATGAATACTGGGCAACGCGCGGCGAGGAATAATATGGAAAAAGGTGACGTTATTGTAAAGTCTTTCGCTGATAGAAAACCTCCCGTTACTAAAGTAACAGTGCTAGATTCCCATCAGAGATTTAAAAATGAAAATTCCTGAATCGTTTAAGAAATATACTTAAATTTGTAAACCTGGTAGTGCTAAATTCTCAGCCTTAAACGAAATAAAAAATTGAAATTTTGATTGACGGATTGTTATTTGTAAACTGAAATACTTTACAGACTCAAAAGACAAAGTCTTCCGAAGGGAATTTAAGTGACGAACTCTAACCAAAAGCCTGAAAAAAGATAAGTTGATGAAATTTACTAGGTTTCTACTTTATTTAATTTTTTTGGTTTCTCATCCGTTTTTTTCTTGGGGTGCTGTTTCGCCTGGCTGTGAAAATGCTACTAGAATAGACACAAGCGGACAAACTTTTTGGAACACGAGTTCTGAATTTATTGAGCTCGTTAACGAAGCACTTTCTTCAGGCCTGTCTGCTGAAGAATTTGCGGCTGAATGTGCCCAAAGTCAATCTCAGGAAGCGGAAGACAGCAATCAAGATAAAAATGATCCAAATAATCAGTCAGCAACAAATGAGCCTCCTCAAGATTCAGATGCCCCCAAGCAAGCTCAGGGAACTGCCTCAACTACTAGCGTTGCAGCAAAGGCAGCTACGGCAACAGCATTCAACCCAGCCTGGTTAGCTGTTGGATTAGCTGGAGCAGGTGGCGGCGGCGGCGGCGGCGGCAGTAGCGGCGGTGGCTCGGCCTCAGGATCTTGCACTTCATCCGGAAATTCCGCCGCATCTTTTGAAACAACTGAGTATCTCGCAAGCTATGCCCCAAAAGAAATAAACGCTAAAACCGCTTATGCATTGGGTTGCACAGGGCAAGGTGTTACGGTCGCTGTTTTAGATGGGCCATCAGACAGTGACCACCCAGACCTAGATGCAAATTATGTCACTGGCTGGGATGCCTCTCATGGCGATACGAATTCAGACTGTGGACGACTTGCTGGATGTACTGGTTCGCATGGTGTTCATGTAGCTGGGATTATAGCTGCAGAAAAAAATGGTACTGGGATGCATGGGATCGCCTACAATGCAAAAATCAAGCCCATTGCTATTTTTGATGATGCAGATTCTGATGATACTAACACAGCTCAACTCGCAACGGCTATTTCTCAGGGTAGTGGAAGTTCAATTGCTGTAATGAATAACAGTTGGGGCGCAGCAACAGTTAAGACATATAGTTCAGGTGCCAGTACCCGATATTATGTAGGGCCTGTTTCGGGTTCTTCATTATCAGCTACAGAGTTAAATGCCTGGAAAACAGCAGTTCAAACTACGGTCGTGGTATTCGCAAATGGAAATGACGGCCAGAACAATTTGAACGGCAGAATGCATGCATGGTCATCCAACGCCGGAGCTTCTAGTGGTTCAACAGCTCACTCCGATTACCTAGGCTATCTAACTACAAGTGCTGAAACCAATCAGAATCTCCCGAGTTGGAGGGGGTCATATTTCTTAACTGATTCAAACTTGATTGGGAAGTGGTTGACAGTTGTGGCGCTAAATGAAAATGACGCAATAACAAGCTACAGCAATGGGTGCGGCGTAGCTAAAAATTATTGTATTTCGGCGCCAGGGGGAGAGTTGAATTTTGGAAGGGATGCAGGAATATACTCCACTGTAAATCAGAGTGACTCGACAGAAAGTGGAGATTACGCATACAAACAAGGCACTTCAATGGCCGCTCCCGTCGTTTCTGGCTCAATTGCTTTATTGAAAGAACAGTTTCCAAATTTAACGCCCACACAGCTTGTTGACCTTTTGATAAGCACAGCTACAGATCTAGGTGCTGCAGGAGTAGATGAAATTTATGGCGTGGGAAAAATTAATCTGGGCTCAGCTGCAACACCACAAGGTGCAACTTCTGTTGTTGATTTTAGCGGGAATGTAATACCCAACTCACATAATTCTTCAACATACATTTCCCTATCACCAATTTTTAACTATGTGCCACCGGAAAGTATCTCCTTGGGTGTCTTTGATAAATATAAACGGGCATACGAGTGGGTGCCCCAAATAAAGAGCGAAACGGTTAACTTTTCAGTAAGAGATAATTTTTCAAAACTTAATGCCCACAAAGATCAGATTTTGTACAAAAATAGGAGTTTTGAACTTGGAATTTTGGGCTTGTCGGAAGGTGTTAACGAGGACGAGCAATATGTAAATAAATATTTTGTGAATTCAGAAACGAACGGTAGCCGCATTAAAATTGCTTATTTGAGTCAACACGACAAACAACGAGAAAAGTATTTGGATCCAGAGAATATCTATTTTATTGAAAAAATTTTTCCCGTGTTTGACAAAGCTACGCTTGTTGAGAGTGAAACAAATATTAGTGATGACACGAAATTACTAAACTATAGTTTTATCGGAAAAAATAAGGGTTCATCAGTATCAAATTTTGGGACGAAGCTTGAGAAGCATAATGATCATTTTGAACTTGAGCTTGGGCTTTCGTCACTTTTGGAAAATCAGTCGGTATTAGGGAGTAAATTTTCTGGTGCATTTGAATTGGAAAGTGGAGCTAAGTCTGTAATTTTTGAGGCTGGTTTCAAAAAACAAATGGAAAAAAACTTCTTTATAAATGGGCATGCAAATTTTTCAAAGACAAGAGCAAATTTTAGAAATCAAGATTTAATTGAGATTTCGGATATTTCTGCGAGAGAGTTGTCTTTGGGATTTAAGCTCGATAATTTTTTAAAAGGAAAACAAAAGCTTTTTATAGATGTGATTTATCCTTTGTCCGTCACTAATGGCGAGTTAAATATTAAGACTATAGAAGGATACAGAAATGGCGATTACAATAAGGTTTCGAATAGGCTGGATTTAGTTCCTGATAATAGACCGCAGATCATCAATGGAAGAATCGAAAGAGAATTGGGATTTGGCACTGTCGCAGCTGGCATTACAGCCTTAAATCATTTGAATAATAATGGGTACTCGTCAGAAAAAATCATTAATTTCGAGTTAAGTTCAAGGTTTTAAAAGTAGTTGATAAAAACTATTATATTAATTTTTTTCTCTTTCTTGTTGTCAGCCAACTGTGCAATACCACCAAAAAACACTGTTCAGAAGAACTTTGTAATCTCGGCAAATGACTTGAACAATATCGACTTTTCATCAACAGAAACCATCGCTGATGACATCTATAATACTTTGGTTTTGTTCCTGGGAGATAATGCCTTTACCTTTGACCGAAGCATTCTTGAAAAACATGTAGAAACAATTCTTGAAAGAGAGATTGGGATTGGAAAATCACATGATGTTGACCATTTTTCATCAGATGGTTCAAAATTAAATTTCTTGAATAAAGTTAGTTTTTTTTATGGTTTAAGTTTTGAGCTGGTGAAACTGAGGCTTCAATGATTAGTTCACCTTTGCAATAACGTCTTTGAGATTTAACTGTGGGCGTGCACCAAAATGACAGATTATCTCGCCGGCGCATAAGCTAGCTAATTCTGCAGATTTCAGGATTGATGCGCCAGTAACACGGCCAAAAAGATAGCCGGATGCAAATAGGTCACCTGCCCCTGTAGTATCAACAACTTCGCCGCAGGGCATTGCAGGAACACTGACCTGTTCATCCTCTTTCCAGATATCCGCCCCAGCTGCACCTTTCGTCACCACTAATTCATCAACCCAATTAGAAACAAGTGCAACCGAACCATGAACATCTGTTTGTCCTAAGCTAATGATTTCATCTTCATTGCAGAAAAGAATGGATACATGATTTCTAACGAATTCTGTAAGTGCTTCAAAATGCCTTTCTACACACCAAGAATCTGATAGTGAAAGGGCAAGCTTAGCACCACCTTGCTCGGCAATTTCTGCGGCACGGGCAAAGATCGATGGCCCTTCGGGTGCATCAAACAGATAGCCTTCGAGATAGATAATTTTGGCCATGGTTTGCTCAGGCAAATGGCTAGCATTCAGATGAAGAGAAGTACCAAGATACGTATTCATTGATCTGATTGTATCCGGTGTAATCAGAATCATTGAACGTGCAGTTGCTGGGCCTGTTTTTGCCTGCTTACCGGCAAAGCTGACTCCGCCACTTTCTAAGTCGCTGATAAAGCTGTCACCGACAGCATCAGTAGCAACCTGACCTGAAAAGCCTGCTTTGCCACCCAGACAGGAGAATCCATATGCGCTGTTAGCAGCAGAGCCACCAGATTGTTCAGTTTTTTCAGGCATATTGCTGTAAAGATATAGAGCTCGTTCTTCATCGATGAGATTCATGCCACCCTTTTCGATGCAGTGTTCTGTCAGGAATGCTTCATTGCAGGAACTCAGCACATCCATAATAGCGTTTCCTACAAACAAGACGTCAATTTCTGAAGTTTTCATCACTTTAATTTTCCTTGCAGGCTAATGGATACCTAATTTCCCTATTGACATAATCGTTTACTAAAAAAGTGGTTGCTGTGTAAATTCAATTTAAACTTGCACATTACACTGAGCAGGTGATAACCAGAGCAAAGTTGAGTGACACCTAGCCGTAACCCTCTAAAAATATTGTGATGCTTTCCAGATGAGTATGAGATCAGTAGCATTTTTATGTGGAGGAATTGGCGACCAACTTCTCCATTTCTCTCAGCTTCAAGCTTTAACCTCCTTATATTCGTCAAAGATTGATATTTATTGTCAGCATCCTGCAATTATGAAAGCCATAATTTTGGGAAGCGAATGGGCCGGAGGTGTAACGGACATCAAACCGTTTAAAAAAATTATTAATTTACAAAAATACAAAGATGCAGTGCGCGAATTGCAACAAAAAAACGCTGATGTAGCGGTGATTTTTCATCCCTCCACGTCATTTAAGCTCGCCGCACATTTTGCAAAAGTTCCGCAAAGGATAGGATTTTCCCACAGTTGGCCAGACAAGTTATTTTTAACTCAAGATTTGCTAAAACAGGGTAAGGAAACTGAGACAGAACCGCTCTGGGGGCATCGACCATTTGGTGGATTATTCGATAGGTTTTTGCTGCAACAAGAAATTGATCCACTTGAATTTCAGAGACAATTTTATGAGGAAATGTTTGCTGCATATCCAAGGCCTCATATCATTACAACTCTTTACTCTCAGGATAAAAACCGCTGTTGGCCGATCCTTCGTGCAGTGGACTGCCTTTCAAATGTTCACAAGCAACATGGTGGAACAATTTTTGTAAGTTCAGGAGATGATGCGCGTGAAATGAACGCTGAGTTCTTCAATCATTGGCCAAAAAATTTATCTCCACCAGTCGATGTGAGGCGCGTAACTAGCGAATTAATAAATGAGCTAGGTCTATTTCATTTTGCTGATCTGTTTTTGGGTATAAATAGTTTTACTTCAAATCTCGCGATGAATTGTGACCTTCCATCTATT
>CABYZM010000021.1 GCA_902523435.1 uncultured SAR116 cluster alpha proteobacterium | reverse complement strand
AGCGTATGCAGAATAGCATGACCTGTTCGGTCAGCGGCCGCACAGGCGCGGCGGGCGATATTTTTGCCATAGTCCAAGGTGTGGCCCCCAAAAGGGCGCTGATAAATATTACCGTCATCCGTGCGCGAGAACGGTACCCCATAATGCTCAAGCTCAATGACAGACGGAATCGCCTCACGGCACATATATTCAATAGCGTCCTGATCACCCAACCAGTCAGACCCCTTGACCGTGTCATACATATGGAATTTCCAGTTATCGCCTTCACCCATGTTATTAAGGGCTGCGCCAATGCCGCCTTGCGCCGCAACCGTGTGCGAGCGAGTTGGAAAGACTTTAGTGATACAGGCTGTGCGCAACCCAGATGTTGCCATCCCCAATGTTGCCCGCAAACCAGCACCACCTGCCCCGACAACCACAACATCGAGGTGATGATCGGTGATCTCATATGCGCTCATAATTTAACTCCAAAACAAGTCAGCCCGTTATTTACACCAGAGCTTTTTTTAAATTTTGCTGCCATCCAACACTCTATTATATTAGAACCCGGCACCCTGTGTGCCAAGGCCAACAAGGCGGGTTTTCTATAATGCGACTTTAAGGACACTTAAAATTGACAGAACTGCTATGACAGATGCAGCCATTTTGACCGCCAGGATCGCAATTAGTCGCACGCCCTCGTTTGCTACATAGTCTTCTAATACAACCTGGAGACCCAAACTGGCGTGCCAGAGACCAATAGCAATAAACAACACAACAACAG
The DNA here is from genome assembly GCA_902523435.1 of uncultured SAR116 cluster alpha proteobacterium. Lineage (GTDB taxonomy): Bacteria > Pseudomonadota > Alphaproteobacteria > Puniceispirillales > Puniceispirillaceae > JADHLI01. The sequence continues at coordinate 20,657 of CABYZM010000021.1, read as the reverse complement.
CGGCATGTGCCGGATGCGATACCACATTCAGGGCTGTCTTGTAATCCGCCCCTGCTAAGCTTAACACAAGAAACACCATCCAGCTGACAAGACCCACCATCGCAACAGCACTAACACGCTGATGCCACCAATGATGCAGACCCGACTTTGCAGACCCAAGCCCACGGGCCCTCGCCAGGGGTGTAGACATCGATTTAGTCTGTCTTGTCATCTCGCGACCCCCCTATCCAGCCCTACCAATAAATTACAAGCCAAAACAGTCCAGTGAGCACAACAGCCAGCGCAATTGCAACCCGGCCTGACGCATATATCGCAGGGATATTCAACCCGATGACCGCATCCCAGAATAGATGGCGGACCCCATTACAGGCATGATAAAACAGCGCCACACTATAGCCAAACAGCACCAGTTGACTAAGCGGATGGCCCACCACAGACTGGGCTAGGGCAAAAGAAGTTTCACCCGCCGCCAACATCATCAGCCAGACAGCCACAAAAATCGTTCCCGTAGACAACACTACACCTGACAGGCGATGAGAAATTGACATCAAAGCCGGCAAAGGCAGGCGATAAATCTGTAAATGAGGGGATAATGGACGAGGCTTTGTCATCACATTCAAACTCCGCAAAATACTGGTCACAAACATGACGTGGCTCTTTCTTCTCAAAGTCATAGCGGATCAGGCTGATTTTATCAATCTTAGTGCTGCTTTTTGTTACAGAGCGGGACTAAAGCCCTTTTGGCCAGACCATGGCGGCAATAGGAGATTTGACAGCAGGAAAAGAACCTATACAACTTTTGAATGCTCAGCGTTAATGTAAAAAAAATGTGGCATTCATGACAAACAAGATCATCCTTTCGATTCAGTCAGCTGTTATACATGGAGCGGTCGGCAACAATGCCGCAATGCCAATTTACCAGTATCTGCACCAACCAGCTGAGTCTGTAGACACTGTTCAGCTAGCTGCCCACCCCGGCTTTGGCACAAATATGCTGTCTGTCACCCCTGCAGCTGAGCTTGGTGCGCTACTTGCTGATTATGGAAAACTGGACATTTTTAGCCAATTGGGCGCAATACAGACAGGCTACTTTGGCAATCACAGCCAAATTGCGCCTGTTGCGCGATTCATCGCCGCCAGCACACAGGCGAATGAACCGGTTATCTATTTGCTTGATCCTGTCCTAGGTGATGCTGGGCGTCTTTATGTGGACGGCAGCATCTTGGATGCGATGCGGGCCGACCTTTTGCCTCATGCTGATATTATCACACCGAATCAGTTTGAACTTACTCTGCTGGCAGAAACAGCCATAAAAAATGAAACTGACGCTGTGTCAGCAGCCCGTCAGCTTATTACTGGACGGCTGAGAGCTGTTTTTGCCACAGGAATAGCGACCGCATCCAGTCAGATATGTGATATTCTAGTCAGCTCTGAAACAGAACAGATCATGACCGCAGATAAAAGACCAAACGGTGTTTCCGGGAGTGGAGATGTATTATCTGCTTTCTTTTTAAATGCCATACTGTCCGGTCAGAATCTAGCCCAAGCAGCCCATACAGCCAACACAAAGACAGCAGAAATTATTTCCAAAGCAGATACCGCACTAACGATGCCAGTTCTGCGTCATATCTGGGAAGACAGCGCCACAAAACAGAGCTGATTACCGTCCTGACAAACCTTTTTCTGCAACAAGTTCTGCAATCTGAACTGAGTTCAGAGCCGCCCCTTTGCGCAGATTATCTGACACACACCAAAAGACCAGCCCGTTTTGTATGCTGGGGTCTTTGCGCAGACGGCTGATATATACAGCATCCTCGCCTGCTGCTTCAACAGGCGTTACATAGCCTTCATTAGCACGGTGGTCAATAACGGATACACCCTCTGCTTCCCGCAGAAGAGACCTGGCCTCATTCTCATCAATCGGCCTTTCTGTTTCAATAAACACCGCTTCACTATGGCCAATAAATACCGGAATGCGGACGCAATGGGCAACCAGTTCAATTTCTGGGTCGAGGATTTTTTTTGTCTCGACTGCCATCTTCCATTCTTCTTTTGTAAAGCCATCATCCATAAAAACATCAATATGCGGAATGGCGTTAAAGGCGATTTGTTTGGTGAACAGTTCAGGCCTAACCTCATCATTCACGAAAATGCCCTTGGTCTGATTGAACAGCTCATCCATTGCAGGACGACCCGCACCTGAGGTTGCCTGATAGGTCGACACAACGACACGGCGCACTTTATAGGTGTCATGCAGCGGCTTCAACGCAACAACGAGCTGAGCTGTAGAACAGTTCGGATTTGCGATAATATTGCGGCCGCCATTCTGCTTGAGCATGTCGGTTACTGTGCCGGGGTTAACTTCAGGTACGATTAGCGGCACATTATCATCCATCCGAAAGGCAGATGAATTATCAATAACAATACAGCCAGCATCACCGGCTTTTGACCCAAACGTTTTGGCGGTTTCCCCCCCAGCCGAGAATAAGGCTATGTCAGCGGTGGAGAAGTCAAAACTGTCCAATGCCTGAACCTTGACTACATCATCTTCACCGTATGACAGCTCGCGGCCAGCGGATTTTGATGATGCCAGCGCATAAACCTTTGCCGAGGGAAATTTACGTTCCGCTAGTGTCTGCAGCATTTCGCGGCCAACCGCACCTGTTGCGCCAACAACAGCAACATTATAGCTCATCTTTTTTTTGCTCCTAAAAAGCGCGTTGGCAGGCTATCTGGCAAGCGCATTCATTGCCTCCAGAACAGCTCTAGTCATGCCGTCTGTGCCAACTTGCTCGCAACCAGGGGCCATAATATCGCCAGTCCGCTTACCAGAGGCTAGAGCGTCAGCAACCGCCTTTTCAACCAAATCAGCCTCTGCAGCCTGACCAAAAGAATATCGAAGCATCATGGCAAAACTTAGAAACTGTGCTAATGGATTAGCCAGATTCTGGCCAGCAATATCAGGGGCTGATCCATGTACTGGTTCATACATTGCTTTGGGCAGACCGGTGTCCGGGTCCGGCGCGCCCAATGAGGCAGAAGGTAGCATACCCAGAGATCCTGTCAGCATCGCCGCACAATCTGATAGCAAATCTCCAAATAGATTATCTGTCACGATGACATCAAATTGTTTTGGATTTCGCACGAGTTGCATTGCGCAGTTATCCGCATACATATGGCCGAGGCTGACATCACCACCTTCCTGCTCATGCAGATTGTTCATCACCTCTCGCCACAGCACGCCAGACATCATCACATTTGATTTTTCAACAGATGTGACCCGACCATCACGCTTACGGGCCAAATCAAATGCCACGCGACCAATCCGTTCAATTTCTCGTGTGGAATACGCATTCGTATCATAGCCCTTTTTTTGCCCGTTGGGTTGGTCATCAATACCTCTTGGCTCAGCAAAATAGGACCCGCCGCATAATTCACGTAAAATCATGATGTTCAGACCAGAAACCACATCAGGCTTTAAGGTTGAGGCATCAACAAGTGCATCAAATACTATCGCCGGTCGCAGATTTGCAAATAGATCCATTTCCTTTCGCAGAGCTAAAAGCCCCCGTTCCGGCTTAAGCTCAAACGCCAACTCGTCATATTGCGGGCCGCCAACTGCACCAAACAGAACCGCATCACTTGCCATGGCATCAGCTAGAGTTTCATCCCGCAGCGGCGTGCCATAAGAGTCATAAGCTGCGCCACCAACCTGATCTTCTGAAATATCAAATGCCAGTGATTTATGTTTGGCCAGCCAGTCAACCAGCTGCAGATTTGCGGCCATTACCTCAACACCAATGCCATCACCTGGCAAAACCATCACTTTTCTGTTAGAGGCCATGAGTGCTCTCCTCTACGGCTTAAAGTCTTGTTGAATTATCTTTGTGCCGCAGGTCCTAAAGCCAAGGCATATCCGTCTTCCGGCCGGCTTCAAACTGGCTGATGGAGGTCTCCTTTTCCATCGTCAGCCCAATATCGTCCAGCCCGTCGAGCAGGCACTGCTTGCGGAATGGGTCAATCTCAAATGGAATATCAACACCATTGGGACGCGAAATGGTCTGGCTGACCAAATCTATGGATAGTTGAGGATTTTCACTGTCAGCAGCATCTGCCAACAAAGCATCACGTTCGTCTGCGCTGACCTTGATCGGCAAAATGCCATTCTTAAAGCAGTTATTGTAAAAAATATCAGCAAAACTGGTTGAGATCACACACCGAATTCCAAAATCCAATAAGGCCCATGGCGCGTGCTCACGGCTTGACCCGCACCCAAAATTATCGCCAGCAACCAGAATTTCAGCAGAACGGTAAGCAGGTTTATTCAACACAAAATCTTTATTTTCACCACCATCATCAGTATAGCGCATTTCACTAAACAGGTTCACGCCAAGGCCTGACCGCTTGATGGTTTTCAAAAATTGCTTAGGGATAATCATATCCGTATCGATGTTCAGGATATTCAAAGGTGCAGCTACGCCGCTCAACTTATCAAATTTTTGCATCAGCTCGCACTCTTCGCCTTACAGTTCGCGAACATCACAAAGATGCCCGCTTACAGCAGCTGCAACAGCCATTTCTGGACTGACCAGATGTGTGCGCCCGCCGCGGCCTTGTCGCCCCTCAAAATTCCGGTTTGAAGTCGATGCACAACGCTCACCTGCATCCAGCTTGTCTTCATTCATGGCCAGACACATCGAGCAGCCCGGTTCACGCCATTCAAAGCCAGAGGCTATAAAGACTTTATCTAAACCCTCCTCTTCTGCCTGTTGTTTGATTAGCCCTGAACCAGGAACAATCATTGCCCTGATACCGTCTTTGACTGTGCGCCCATCAGCAACAGCTGCCGCGGCACGCAAATCTTCAATCCGGCTGTTGGTGCATGAACCTATAAATACGGTATCGATTTTAATATCCGTCAGCTTCATACCTGCGCTCAGTCCCATATATTCAAGCGCCCGTTCCACTTTTGCCTGCCGCGCTGCATCAGTGATTTTCTTGGGATCAGGCACACGCCCTGTGATCGGCAGGGCATCTTCAGGGCTAGTTCCCCAGGTAACTGTCGGCACGATATTTTCCGCTTTCAGAACCACTTCATTATCGTATTTTGCCCCTTCATCAGAAGGCAAGCTTTTCCACCATGCTAAAGCCTTGTCCCAGGCTGCACCTGTTGGGGCCATTGGCCTGCCTTTAATATAAGCAAAGGTCTTCTCATCCGGGGCAATCATACCAGCTCTGGCGCCAGCCTCAATCGCCATGTTACAGACGGTCATGCGCCCTTCCATAGAAAGCGCCTGGATGGCGTCCCCTGCAAATTCGATAACATGACCTGTGCCGCCGGCTGTGCCGATTTTACCAATAATTGCCAAAATTATGTCTTTAGCCGTAACAGCATTATCCAATTGGCCGGATACAGTGACCCTCATATTCTTGGCCGGTTTTTGAATCAATGTCTGAGTCGCAAGCACATGTTCAACTTCTGATGTACCAATGCCAAAGGCCAAGGCGCCGAACGCGCCATGTGTGGCGGTGTGAGAATCGCCGCAAACAATAGTCATGCCAGGCTGTGTGAAACCTTGTTCAGGACCAATCACATGCACAATGCCTTGACGCACATCCGTCATATTAAAGTAAGGGACACCAAATTCAGCCGCATTCCTGTCTAACTCTTCAACCTGAATCCGGCTTTCCTCATCTTCAATGCCTGCTGTCCTGTCTGTAGTTGGAACGTTGTGGTCTGCTACGGCTAATGTCCGTTCTGGGCTTCTAACCTTCCTGCCAGCATTTCGAAGACCTTCAAAAGCTTGAGGGCTCGTTACCTCGTGAACGAGATGTCTATCAATGTAAATCAGGCAAGCCCCATCATTGTCGGTGTAAACGAGATGTGAATCCCAAATTTTATCAAATAATGTTTTCGGTGTTGGCATATCTGCCATCCCACTGTGCAATGGTGATAACTTTTAAAATTATACAAAAAACTTTCAAGAAAGCAAAATCAAAGGTTATCTTGTTATTAGGAAGAACGCGCTGGAGCTCTGACTGTCTTCTCGGCAATGCGGGCAGCTTTACCGGTGCGACCACGCAAATAATACAGCTTTGCGCGGCGTACATCACCTCGTCGAACCACTTCAATTGCCTGAATTTTTGGTGAATAAAGCGGGAAGATACGCTCAACACCCTCACCATAGGAAATCTTTCGTACGGTAAAAGATGAATTGATTCCGCGGTTAGACCGGCCGATGCAGACGCCTTCAAATGCCTGAACACGCTCACGGGAACCTTCAACGACTTTCACGTTAATTTTCAGAGTATCACCAGGGCCGAATTCCGGAATTGCACGCTGTTCAGTGACAGCATTCATTTGCGCCTGTCCAATGTTATCCAGAATGTTCATAGCACTTCTCCATAAAGCTGAGCGACACTAAAACAGTATTTCTGAGAAAAAGTCAATTAATATCTCCTTCTTTATCACTGCTTTTTACGCGTTTTTTCCCAGTTTTCTTGCCAGAATGCTGCTCAGTGTATCTGTCCCAGAGATCAGGCCGCCTTTGCCTGGTTCTCATCTCAGAATTCTGGCGCCGCCAGGCCTCAATCTGTTGATGATGGCCAGAGGATAACACCTCAGGCACACCAATTTCCTGCCAGTAACGAGGTTGGGTATAGTGATCATGTTCGAGCAAACCAGTTTCAAAACTTTCCTGCTGATGACCGATCTCTTTTCCCATAACGCCGGGAAGCAGCCTGACAACACTATCAAGAATGACCATAGCTGCCTGTTCTCCCCCAGACAGGATATAATCACCAATACTCACCTCTGTAAGCTGGTAATGGTCAATTACCCGCTGGTCTAGACCTTCGTAACGACCACATAGTATCACCACACCCAGGGTCTGACTGAGTTCCTTTACATAAGCCTGATCAAGAGAACGACCACGTGGTGAAGGATAGATCAGCAGCGGGCTCTCATCCTGCTCACAGCCAGAAAGAACATGGTCCAAAGCTGCTGCTGTTACGTCCGGTCGCATGACCATGCCATGGCCGCCGCCAAGCGGTGGGTCATCCACAGTCTTGTGTTTGTCTCTGGCAAAGTCACGGATATTATGAACATTCAATTTCCATAACCCATCCTTCAGGGCCCTGCCAGCAAGCGAATGTCCCATTGTCCCAGGGAACATCTCTGGAAACAATGTGAGAATGTCAACTGTCCATGGTTCAGCAAGTAATGGATCAGTCATCGTCATCCACCCTAGTGTCTGCCCCCTTATCATCCGATGCGGGCTGCGCGGCCAGCACGATTTTGCCTTCCTGTATGTCCAGATCTACTAAAAAGGGTTTATAAAACGGATATAGTTCTGTTGTACTGCTGCCAGCCACAGAAATCTCAACAATCTCACCCGCACCAAAATCATGAAGGCCAACGACAATCCCAAGCTGCTGACCTCCGGTATCCTGTACACCAAGACCAATCAAATCAGCGTGATAGGTTTGTGTTTCGTCCAGCTCTGGCAGAGCTGCTCTTTCCACAGACAAGGTCTGCCCTCGCAAACCCTCAGCCATACTCCTGTCAGTAATACCATTCGCCTCACAAATCACCAGATTTTTGGCAACAGATTTCACGGTCAGCTGCAGAACCCGGCCATCTTCAAGGTGAACTGGTCCATAGGCAGCGACATCAGAAGGCACAACGGTAAACGGTTTCACCTTGAACTGGCCGCGGACACCATGAGCAGACGCAACAGCACCCAATGTTATCATGTGCTGGTCTCCTTGAGTTCGCAAGGGCCTAAACATCTGCGTAAGAAAGCGACTGAACACTCACAGCCTTTTTCTGGCATTTGCGAGCAGCCAGATCAGGCCTTCTCTTCTATGTCTTCCGCGGCTTCCTCAGCAGGAGCCTCTTCAGCAACAGCTTCCTCAGCAGGAGCCTCTTCGCCAGGAGCCTCTTCTGCAACAGCTTCCTCAGCAGGAGCCTCTTCAGCAGGAGCCTCTTCAGCAACAGCTTCCTCAGCAGCGGCTTCTGCAGTGGCAGCTTCTGCAGCCTCAGCAGCCTCAGCCTCACGTTCAGCCCGTTTCTTTCCAGGGGCTGATTTCTTTGGCTGGTCACGCAGCTTTACAGGGTCTGTAAGGCTTACTGCAGAGAGCAGTTTCTGTACCCGCTCTGTTGGCTGTGCACCCAGCCCCAGCCAATGCTTTACACGATCACCATTTACAACCAGACGCTGTTCATTATCTTTGGCCACCATCGGGTTATAGTGACCAATACGTTCTACATAGCGACCATCACGCGGCGCGGATGCCTCAGCAACAACAATACGATAAAACGGACGTTTTTTAGATCCACCTCGTGACAATCTGATTTTCAGAGCCATTTTCTTCGTTCCTTTTCTTCGACAGTGAATTTCGTTTATTCAGTTAAAAAGTTATTTCTTCCGGCCAGGAAAGCCGCCCAGCCCAGGCAGGCCGCCACCGCCAAACGGGTTCAGCCCACCTGGCATTTTACCGCCTTGTATATTTCCAAGAGGGTTTCCAGATTTGCCCATCTGCTGCGACAATTGCTGCATCTGCTCAGCTGTCGGCATACCGCCACCGCCCAGACCACCAGCACCACCGCCCAGCATGGCTTTCATCGCAGCCGCGCCGGACTTCGTACCCATTTTTTTCATCATTCTGGCCATATCCTGGTATTGCTTAACCAGTTTGTTCACATCCTGAACTGTAGTACCTGAACCTGCCGCTATCCGTTTACGGCGAGAAGCATTCAAAAGACCAACTTGAACACGTTCACGTTTATTCATGGAAAGAATAATCGCTTCCTGACGCTTGATCATCTTGTCGTCAACACCCGCAGCTGCGATTTGTTTCTGCATTTTGCCCAGACCTGGCAGCATGCCAAGCAGACCGCCCAGGCCACCCATTTTCTGCAGCTGGCGTAACTGGGTCAGGAAGTCATTCATATCGAATTTTCCCGACGCCATCCGCTCAGCCATGCGCATGGCTTCTTCTTCTTCGATGGCTTCAGCTGCTTTTTCAACCAGCGCAACCACATCACCCATATCCAGAATTCGGCCTGCCATCCTGGCGGGATCAAACGCTTCAAGCGCGTCCAGCTTTTCACCCACACCCACAAGCTTGATGGGACAGCCTGTGACTTGTGTCATCGACAGGGCAGCACCGCCTCTGGCGTCACCATCCAGCCGGGTCAGCACGATGCCAGTTACAGATACGGCCTCATGAAACGCCTCAGCTGTACGAACTGCATCCTGACCGGTGAGGCTATCTGCTACCAGCAGGGTCTCATGCGGGTTCACTGCCGCTTTAATCTCCCGCAATTCAGCCATCAACGCTTCATCAATAGCCAGACGGCCTGCTGTATCCAAAATCAGAACATCATAGCCCTGAAGCTGAGCAGATTTCAGCGCACGTTTTGCCAACTGAAGAGTGGTTTCTGTGTCTGATTCAGGCAGAATGCCTGCCTCTGCCTGTTCAGACAGGGCCCGCAGCTGTTCACGCGCAGCAGGCCTTGTCAAATCGAGACTGGCCAGCATCACCTTTTTGCGCTTTTTAGACTGCAAATGAAGGGCTAATTTACCAGCTGTGGTTGTCTTACCTGAACCTTGCAAACCTGCCATCAAAATGACAGCTGGTGGCGCAACATCAACGATTAGAGGCTTGGATTCACCACCTAACATGTCAACTAGACCATCATTGACGATCTTGATCACCTGCTGGTCAGGACGCACAGATTTCAAAACAGCCGCGCCAACAGCTTTTTCACGGATATTATCCATGAAAGTTTTCACAACAGGCAGCGCCACATCAGCGTCAAGCAAGGCCAGACGAACCTCACGCAAAGCGGCGTTCACGTCAGCTTCGTTCAACGTGCCGCGCTTACCAAGGCCGGAAAAGACCGATTGCAGCTTATCTTTCAACGAATCAAACATAGACGCTTTCTTTTTCTGTTTATCCTCTCTGGCATTCTTATTTCCCGAATAACCAGATGGCGCCTGTGCTCGAAAACTTCAAGGACAGACGGAACCCGTTAAGGTCGAAGGGCGGGGGATGCCGAAGATTGCTGTTAATTAGATTATTTAAGTGCAATTTGTCAAGTTAAAACGGGTCTACCTGCATTCACAGATAGCCAATAGCGGTATATCTGCTAATGTAATTAAAAGGGAAAGAAAGAGTATGTTTTTTGTGCTCAGTAAAATTCTAGCTTTTCTGCTTGCCCCTATGTTGCATAGTCTGTTCTGTCTACTGGCAAGTGGTCTGTTTTTGCTTATCAGGGCAAAACTTTGGGCCCGAATCTGCCTTATTCTGGCAGGGATACTGCCCTTGCTCTATAGTTGGACCTTTTTTGGCGCACAGCTTGTTCGGCCGCTTGAAAATTATGCTGACATACCTCCAAGGGAGGTCCTTGATAGAGCTGCTGGCATTATCGTGCTGGGTGGATATACAGGCAACGGCATGATCAGCGCCGATCGTCAGGAACCACAAATAAGTGGTGCAGGCGAACGTCTCATCAAAGCTGTAGAACTGGCCAGACTATACCCAAAAAAGCAAGTGTGGTTTTCTGGATTTTCAGGCCAGTTAAACCCCACAGGATGGTCTGAGGCCGAAAGCACTGCTTATCTGCTGCGCCAACTTGGTCTGCCCGTGACCCGTTTTTCATTTGAAGCTAGAAGCCGAAACACTTCCCAGAACGCGGTTTTCATGTTTAATAAACTGCGCCCGTCAGCAGAACAGGATTGGGTGCTTTTAACCTCCGCCAGCCATATGAAACGGGCATTGGCCAGCTTTAAAGCTGCAGGTTGGGCAAGTCTCGTCCCCTATCCAGTGGATTTTCAAACCACCTCAACACCTAATTGGGGTCAGTTCTCCCCGGTAAAAGGTTTTTTGATGGTCCAAGTAGGCCTTCATGAACATGTCGGCTATCTCGCCTACTGGCTGAGCGGCCGAATCTGAGAAGCTAACCACTTTTTTCTGTGCATCATGCCAAGTCTATCTCTGGGTCAAGACCAACTAATGCTGTTGCAAATTCCTTTGCGGTGAAGGCCTGCAAATCTTCTGCGCCCTCACCAACACCAATGAGATGAACTGGCAAGCCAAATTCACGTGCCAGCGCGACCACCACACCACCCTTAGCACTACCATCCAGCTTGGTGATGATAAGGCCTGTCAGATCCGCACAGACCTGAAAGGCTTTTACCTGTGCTAACGCATTCTGACCGACCGTTCCATCCAGAACAAGCAGGCTGCTATGCGGGGCATCAGGGATCAGCTTACGCATTACACGGATGATTTTTGCCAGCTCATCCATCAACTCCTGCCGGTTCTGCAGACGGCCAGCTGTATCAACGATCAGAATGTCTATATTATTTTTCTGAGCCTCTTCAATAGCGCGGTAAGCCAACGCGGCTGCATCGCTGCCACGCTCACCAGATATGACCGGCGTGTCTGTGCGCAGCCCCCACCCTGTCAACTGCTCAATCGCAGCCGCCCGGAAAGTATCAGCGGCGGCCAGCATTACAGATTTGCCTGATTTCTGAAAACGTGCCGCCAATTTGCCTGTCGTGGTAGTTTTGCCGGAGCCATTGACCCCAACCATCAGAAACACATGAGGCTGGTGATCCTCTGAAATCGCTAATGGCTTTTCCACAGGCGTCAGAATTTCAGTCAGATGTTCAGCAAGTACCTGTCTGAAGGCATCCGGTGTCACCTCACCCTGCCATTTATGCCCCTTCAAAGCGGCAACAATATCTATAGCAGCAGACACGCCAATATCCGCCATTATCAGCGCATCCTCAAGTTCCTCCAGAGAGGTTGCATCAATCTTTTCCTTGCCAAACAGACGCGACAGGCTAGAAAGATTCTGAGTGACTTTTTCTGAGGATTTGCGCAGCCCAGAGGTCAGTTTCTTCAGCCAGCTCATATCTTTAACCTCTTCATTCCTGTCAGTAGACAGCAGATACAGTCTCGCCGCACAGAGGGGTCACCTGCACAACACCATTAGCAGCAGACAATATATTCACCGCCAGCAAATCACCCGCTCTCAGTTCTTGTGTATCTGATGAAATCAGCTGTGCTTTTTCATAGCCGCTTAGATAACCTTTATTGCCTTTTTCTAAAAGCAGCATATCTGCTGTGCCTACGCGCCGCTTAAGGTGCCTTGTGAGCTGCTCATCCCCGGATTGACGTAGGGCGGAAACACGCTGTTTGATTAAAGAACGGTCAATTTGTGGCATAAGGGCAGCCGGTGTGCCTGTGCGGGCAGAATAGCCAAAGATATGCAAATGTGTCAGACCAGCTTCTGTAATCAAATTCATACTACTTTCATGCGCTGCTTCTGTTTCGGTTGGAAAACCGGCAATCAGATCAGCTCCGAACACTACATCGGGGCGGCGGCGGCGGGCTTCTTTACAAAATCGGAGAACATCACGTGCCAGATGCCGGCGTTTCATGCGCTTCAGTATCAGATCATCACCATGCTGAACAGACAGATGCAGATGTGGCATTAGCCGTGCGTGTGTCTCAAGCGCTGTCATCAGATAATGGTCAGGTTCAGCAGGATCAAGTGAAGACAGTCGCAGGCGGGGCAGTTCAGGCACATTGTCCAAAATCGCAAGAACCAGCTGCCCAAGCCGGGGCTGTTCCGGCAGGTCCTGACCCCAGCTGGTGATATCAATCCCAGATAATACAATTTCACGTGTGCCCCCTGACACCATCTTGCGCACCGCCGAAATGACACTGTCAAATGGCACGGAACGGGATTTTCCCCGGCCGAAGGGAATTATGCAAAAGGTGCATCTGTGATCACAGCCCTGCTGAACCTGCAAAAAACCCCTTGTATGGTCATCAAACCCTTCCAACATGTGGCTGGCAACCTTTTCTGCCTCCATTATAGAACTGATCGTTAGCGCAGCAGGCTGGCCATCAGCTATAGCCTGACTTAGAGCAGTCCAGGGCGTAGATGTAAGCTTGTCTTGATTGCCAATAATGCCATCTATTTCGGGCAGGTTGGCCCAGCTGTCCGGGTCAATTTGAACTGCACAGCCAGTCGCAATGATCCGGGCATCAGGTTTCCAACGCCTGATTTTGCGGATTTCCTGACGGGCCTGTTTTTCAGCCTCTGCTGTTACTGCACAGGTATTGACCACAACCACGTCATTTAAGCCAGCTGCCTGGGCTTGATTGCGCATCACCTCTGATTCCCAGATATTGATCCGGCAGCCAAAAGTACGAATATCAGGTCTGTTCTGATGGCTCACCTAACCCTCTCCCTAAACTTATGCTGCGCCCACAGTTTCTGGGTCATGAAACAAACTGGCAGAGATGACGCCTTCAGCAACATATGTTGTGGGGCCTGTCATTACTACATGACCATCTGTGTCCCGGCGCCAAAAGATGTCCAAGGCACCGCCATCAAGACGCAAGGTTACCTCATTATCTGTCAGCCCCCTGCAGGCAGATGCAACAGCAGCTGCACAAGCTCCTGACCCACAAGCCAGCGTCACCCCGGCGCCTCGTTCCCATACCCGCATGCGGATGGATTGACGATCAAGGACCTGGATAAATTCTATATTAGCCCGATTAGAAAACAAGGCATGCTTCTCAGCCAGTGGCCCCCAATGATGCGGATCGACTGATTCTGCGTTTTCAACAAAGAACACAGCATGAGGGTTGCCAATAGATACCAGCGTCGCCACCCCTAATTCAGGAAAGCCCATATCAACAGCTAGCGTATCCACAGCCTTGTTTGTGGGAATATCCCGCCAGTCTAGTGACACCGGCCCCATATCAGCACTGATGACATCGCTTTTAGCATCTGTCCGCCAGCTTTTCAGATAGCCAGCAACTGTCTCTATGCCAATGTCATCACGCCCTGCCTGATCCATGACCAGACGCGCCACACAGCGTGTGCCATTACCACAGGCCCCTGCCGGACTGCCATCAGCATTAAACATATCAAGCCGAATGGTGCCTGCCTGGTCAGATGACCGCATGACCATAATCTGATCACAACCTACACCCTTGTGCCGGTCTGCCAGACAACGCATCTGCCGTTGATCTGGCATAACCTGGTTATTGCGGCTGTCCAGAACAATAAAATCATTGCCCAGCCCATGCATTTTATAAAAGGGCAGATCAGTTGCTAGGGTCATCTGTCTTGTCCATGTAAATTTGCTATATGACGGCTGGTTTTTACGAATAGTTTACGCCTTTTATGCCATTTTGCCCAGCCTGGCAAAAGTTTAGTCTAAATAGGGGCATTAAGGCTGCAAAGTTATCGTCAAAGGCACATGGTCAGATGGTTTTTCTGCACCACGCATAGCGCTTTCAATTGTAACAGCCTTAACCTTACTGGCAAGATCCCTACTGACCCATATATGGTCAAGGCGCCTGCCCCGGTTGCTAGCTAACCAATCTCTGGCTCGGTATGACCACCAGCTAAACAAAACCTCTTTTGGGCCAAAATAAGCGCGCACACTATCTGTCCAGCCGCCTTGTTCAACTAAGGCCAACAGATTTTCCCGCTCAATAGCCGTGTGTGAGACCGTGTTGCGAAGCTGGCGGGTTGACCAGACATCCTCTGCCAAAGGCGCAATGTTCAAATCGCCAACCAGAATGGATCGGGAAGGCTGTTGCTGTGAGAAATGTTTAGTCATCTCAGCGATGAAATTGAGTTTGTGACTAAATTTTGGATTCTTATCAATATCAGGTTCATCACCGCCTGCCGGGATATAAAAATTATGCAGTGTCAGGCCCTTCACAACCGCGCTGATATGGCGGCAATCAGTTCGGCCAGTCCAATTTAGATGACTGATATCAGTCAACGGCAAGCGCGAAAGAATAGCGACTCCATTATAGGATTTTTCTCCACGGATTGCGATATTAGGCCAGCCTGCCTCTGCTATTGCCTGAACAGGAAACTGTTCATCCTGTGTCTTGGTTTCCTGCAGACAAAGCACATCGATATCATGTTCTTTCAAAAACTTGGTTACTAATTGAATTCGCAGTCTAACTGAGTTTATGTTCCAAGTTGCGATTTTCATTAAAAACTAGTTCCCACAAAAGTTCCATTAGTTGACTGCCAATTTTGATCTATCAAAATTTAAGAGACTCTATTGAGTGGCAAAAAGGGAATTGTTGCAAACTAGGAAAAAATTGGCAATTTTAAAAACTCTGTTGCTTATCACTTTTATTTTGTAATCTATAAAATTAAGGCACTGGTACTTCCAGTATCTCAATCTAATTTGTGAGTTGGTTAAAAAATTTAATTTTCAAAGAAAACGACTTCGTGGAAAGCGTTTATTCTTTTCTTTCACTTTTTAAAGAGAAACTTAAAATGAAGGCTGTACTATCAAATGCTTTGAAACCAAATTTCTGTGATGACATCATAAGATTGGGGCGGAAAAATGATGGAGGGTATCTAGTATCAGAGTCTGACGTAACTGCTTCAGACAAACTATTGTCTTTTGGAATATACGATGACTGGAGCTTTGAGGAAGATTTCGCAAAAATTAACGATGTGCCTATCGTGGCTTTTGATGCATCGTCTGGATTGAAATTATTACTAAAGAAAGCACGACGAAGGCTAGCATCCTTCAAATTTTTTAAAGCGTTATATTTTTTAGGACGAGCGTTTGCCTTTACTACCTTTTTCACTGATAAAAGGATATTCGTAAGTCAATTTGTTGGCTTAGATCTCCCTCCTATCCACATTTCGATGGAAAAAGTTTTTGAGGATTGGGCTACTAAAAAATTATTTTTGAAAATGGATATTGAAGGTAGTGAGTACAGGTGCTTAGAGGCGATAATTCAAAATCAGGAAAAAATTTGTGGTCTAGCAATCGAATTTCACAACGTAGATTTGCATCTCGATAAAATCAATTACTTCATCAAAAAGCTCAACTTAAATCTTATACATGTGCATGCAAATAACAGCTCACCTGTTACATCTTTTGGAATCCCTTTGGTGCTTGAATTAACTTTCAGCCGAAATTGTGAACGTTCACCTCAAGAGACGTCCCTTCCTCACAAACTCGACGCACCAAATGACCCGAGAAAACCTGAAATATTATTATCTTTTAGCTAGCTGTTTCGAACGTCTATATTTTTATTTAACCCCAGGAGTTGAATACCATTTACAGAAATGAGCTTAACACATCCTATTTTTGATTCTTTATCGAATATTATACAACCAAGCCAATTGAGAAGACCTGGTCAATATCTGTTGCCTACATCACATAGGCAAACAATAATAAAGGAAAAGATGCGGTTAAAATAATTGAAACTATTGTTTGCCTATCTCGAGAAACCATCACCCATGCCTTTAAAAATGCCTTTTAGCCTAGGTGAGACACTCGACGAGGGTGTTTGAGGAGCAAAAGCATCATTTTTTGGTTTCAGGTGGGGAACAATTAAATAAATGCTCAGCCCTAAGACTAGGGCGATTATCAATACTAAACATGTTCTCATTAATGCTTTCATAATTTCAATCTTAAACAAACTGAAAAAAAAGAGAACTGATATGTCCAGAAAAAAGCCCCCCAACCTCATCGATTTTGTCCATTTCTGGCATGCTAACACTCGATGGGATGATAATGATATCTATGGTCATTTAAATAATACAGTACATTACAAGCTCTTTGACTCGGCGGTAAACAGTTTTTTACTGGACCATAATCTGTTAGATTTTCGCAACGGTGAGAGCGTTTATCTGGTGGTGGAAACAGCCTGTTCTTATTTTGCTGAACTGGCCTACCCGGACAAGCTGGCCGTTGGTCTGCGTATCAATCGTCTGGGCACTTCATCAGTGACTTATGAGACCGGCCTTTTCAGAGAAGGCGAAACACAAGCCGCCGCCGCTGGTCATTTTGTGCATGTGCTGGTGGATAAAGTCAGCCGTAAGCCCGTGCCGATTGATGAGGTCAGCCGGGCCGCTTTCCAGGGGATAATGGCTTGAGGGAAAGGCAATATATTTTCTAATTCTGATATGACGGCACACTGAACAAACGATTGGCTAGCTTTTCCCCATAGACAGGATTCTGCAAGGTCACGGTTGTTGTTATGCCTAGTGCATCTGTGATCACCCAACGACGAAGTTGCCAGGAGCTAGCGTCAAATTCAAGCAGCAGACTGCCAGCCCCTTCACCAGTTTCTTTATCCAGCTGGACAAATACAATCCCATCCTCAAGACCAGCAGAGGTTTTCACATCCTGTGACCGGAAACTAATAGTATCTGACAAAAGTGGAAAAAATGGGGTTTCTGATACAGGGAGGGCTTGAACAAATTTATCAATCTTGTCGTCTACATAAACCCAAACTCGGCTGGTCACAATTGACAGGGTCGCTGGATTTTCATAATCAAGCCGCATTTGATAAGGACGGCGGAAATAGACACGGCCTTCACCCAGGCTGCCATCTGAGGAGACTTGAATAAACGTAGCTTTCAATGTTATCAGGTCGGAGATAGCCTGCTCAGCACGGGCAATGAGCTTTGTTTCATCTGCAGACTGTGCCACCGACTGGGCAGGTAGAAAAAAACTAATAAGACCAGCTGCCAGCGCACTTTTGAGAGATACAGATAAAGTCCTAAATATCTTCATTTTGAATAAGTACCTCTCTCTTGCCTACATGGTTTGCTGCGCTGATGATGCCTGCCGATTCCATTTCCTCTACCAGAGTTGCAGCCCGGTTATAACCAATTTTCAAATGGCGCTGCACAAAACTGGTTGACGCCTTCTGTTCTCTTACGACAAGGGCCACCGCCTCATCATACAAACTGTTCCCGGTTGCTGGCTGCAGACCAGGTGACCCTGCCGAAGACTGGTCTATAATTACAGTTTCATCTTCTTCGGTTACGCTCTCATTGTAATCAGGCTCGCCTTGCTGGCGCAGGAAGTTAGCAACATCTTCAACCTCGCGGTCATCAACAAAAGGCCCATGAATACGCACAACACGCCCGCCACCTTCCATAAACAGCATATCCCCCCTCCCAAGAAGCTGTTCAGCCCCTTGTTCACCTAAAATCGTCCGACTGTCAATGCGTGAGGTAACCTGAAAGGAAATGCGAGTTGGAAAATTCGCTTTAATCGTACCTGTGATCACATCAACAGACGGCCGCTGCGTAGCCATAATGACATGAATGCCCGCGGCTCTGGCCATCTGTGCCAGACGTTGTACTGCTGTTTCAATTTCCTTACCTGCTACCATCATCAGGTCGGCTACTTCATCGATCACCACAACAATAAATGGCAGTGGAGCCAGATCAAAAACATCTTCCTCAAAAACAGGGCGGCCAGTTTCCAAATCGAAACCTGTCTGCACCCGCCGGGTCATAACTTCCCCTTTGCTTCGGGCTTCTGCGAGACGTTTATTGTAGCCATCAATATTTCGAACACCCATTTTGGCCATATTCCGATAGCGGCTCTCCATTTCCCGTACAGCCCACTTTAATGCCATAATCGCCTTTGACGGATCCGTCACAACAGGGGTCAGAAGGTGTGGGATTCCGTCATAAACCGACAATTCTAGCATTTTGGGATCAATCATGATCAAGCGGCATTCATCAGGTGTGTAGCGATAAAGAAGTGATAAAATCATACCGTTGATACCAACAGATTTTCCTGAACCTGTTGTCCCGGCCACCAGAAGGTGTGGCATACGGGCCAAATCAGCGATAATCGGACCTCCAGCGATATCCTTGCCCAGGGCTAGCGGCAAATTTCCCTGATCTGCCAGCCAGTCTGGGTGATCAAAAATATGACGCAATAGCACAGTTTCCCGATCCTGATTAGGCAATTCAATGCCAATCACATTCTGTCCTGGAACTACAGCCACGCGAACCGCAAGTGCAGACATTGACCGGGCAATATCATCAGCCAAAGCGATCACCCGTTGGGATTTCGTACCCGGCGCAGGGTTCAACCCATAACGAGTTACAACAGGCCCGTCACGGACATCTTCAATTTCACCTTGAATCCGAAAATCACTTAACACCTGTTTCAGCTGCTGAGCATTCTGTTCCAGGACATCCCGCGCCGCGCCCGCTTTTGTTTTCGAAGGGGGCTTCAGCAATTTCAAAGGGGGTAGTTTAAATGTATCATTACCTTCAAAATCAAAACTGGACTGCACTTTTTTCGCTGCTCCGGCAGAAGCAGTAGCAGCTTTATCTGTTACTGCCTCTGATTGGCCAGTCTGCACCAAAACAGGCTCCCGTCTTGCTTTTTTATATGCCTTTGATGTTGTCTTTTGCCGCTTTGGTTTTGGATCAAGCTGCTGGGCTTCAGCCTTTTCTTCTGCCCGCCGGCGCAGACCATCTGTAACGCGCTGGCTAATCACCCTCAAAAAGCGCGGCACAACAACAAGCCCTGTCCAGTGCCGTTTTGATAGCGCAGAAGCCCAGAGAAAAGCAACCGTCCCCAGAGCTGCTGCCATGCTCCCGATAAACTGGCGAACTGACAGGCTATCTGGCAAATTCATATCAGCCAACAAAGGCATCAAAGCCGCAACAAGGTAGCGCCCCACCAGGCCGCCGCGCAGGTCTGTTGCTGTACCACTTGCAGCCATGCTGAGCAGTAGTACAGAGATGAACAGCACAGGCAGACGCCATTTCCACCTGTCCAAACGCTTATCCATGATAAGGCGCATCCCCCAGATAAACGGCGCCAAACTAAAGCCAAAAGCAGGTAACCCAAACATCTGATACAGTCCAGCTGCTACGTGTGCGCCTGCCGAACCAAACCAGTTCTGTATCTCTTGAGCAGAAGCCGTGTTAAATGAGGGATCATTTTCGTTAGCTGTAATCAGAACCACCAGCAGACAAAGCGAGACAATGCAGATAGCAAAGCCCAATAATTCTACAATCCGTTGCCAGAGGAAAGACCGCAGACTAGCGGACATTAGGGACGGTTTGTCTTCAGTATTACTCATAGGCTTTTCTCAAAACCAGCCAGCCGTGTCCCCAGTCTGCTAATCACATTATGATCATGAACAATTGCGAGACGAAGATATCCGGCTGCGGGGTTTCCTGCTTCTGTCTGCTGTGCCATTACTGATCCTGGCACAGTTTTCACCCCCCAATGAGCGTACAGATGTCGGGCGCAGGCCACATCATCGCCCTGAAAGGCTTCCGGCACATCATACCATAAGAAGAAGCCACCTTCTGGTATGACAACAGGCAGATGATCTGCCAAAAGATCAAACGAAGTGGTGTAATGCTGGCGGATTAACTGATTATGTCCATCATCCCTGTAGAGTGCGCCTGCGACCCTGAGCAGCGGCGTCTGCACGAGCGCTGCCCCATTTGCCACAACCTGCTTGTAGGCTGAAATAAGAGTTCGGTCACCACACAAAAATCCAACCCGCAAACCCGCTGCATTTGACCGTTTGGAAAGTGAGTTCAGAACGATTAAATGGGAAAAGGGGTCAGAGCCTTCCTGCTGCTGACCAGCCGAAGCTATATTTATTGCCACTTCCAGCGCGCTAACTGGACAGGTCTGGCGCCAGATATCAATATAACATTCATCAACAACAAGTAGAAAATCAAATTGTCGGGCAAGCTGAAGAGCATGGGCGATATAATCTGCAGAGGCAATTTTGCCATGCGGGTTTGACGGGCTGCATAAATACAGAATGTTACAACGGGCTAGAACATC
>CABYZM010000020.1 GCA_902523435.1 uncultured SAR116 cluster alpha proteobacterium | reverse complement strand
TACGCAGATGGTTGCTATGATCACTGGGCTTATCGAAAAGGGATTTGCTTACGAAGCAGAGGGTCATGTTTTGTTTTCTATTGAAAAGATGCCGGATTATGGCCGGCTTTCAGGTCGCAGCCTTAATGAAATGGTTGCTGGAGCTCGGGTTGAAATTGCGCCGTACAAGGCACATCCAGCTGATTTTGTGCTCTGGAAACCATCAAAAGCAGAAAATCCAGGCTGGGACAGCCCCTGGGGCCGAGGTCGGCCGGGATGGCATATTGAATGTTCAGCTATGTCATCAGATTATTTGGGTGAAGAGTTTGATATTCATGCGGGCGGTCTTGATCTGGTTTTTCCTCATCACGAAAATGAAATTGCACAATCACGCTGTGCGCATGGCACATCTCAAATGGCTGCGTTTTGGGTGCATAATGGCTATGTGACTGTTGAAGGTGAGAAAATGTCTAAATCATTGGGCAATTTCACTTCAGTTGAAGATGCACTTCAGCGGCACAGGGGAGAGGTGATTAGGTTTAGCCTGTTATCCGCACACTACCGCGCGCCATTTGATTTTTCTGATGCTGCGCTCCAGCAAGCCCGCACGGTTCTGGATAAATTCTATCGGGCAGTATCCGTCGCGGACAGAGCTGATATCATCACAGATTTAACTTTGCTAGACACTGAATTTATTACTGCATTGGCGGATGACATGAATACGCCGCTAGCCATCAGCTGCCTGCACCGTCTGGCTGTTGAGGCGAATAAGGGCCAACTGGCAAGTGCGCGTCAGCTTTTATCCTGCGCCTCTATGCTTGGCTTGCTGACAGATGAAAACTGGTTTGCAGGCGAGGCAGATAATAGCAAGGCGACCTTTGAAATTGAACGAGCTATCGAAGCCCGCAATCAGGCGCGCGCATCACGCGATTTTGACGAGGCAGATCGGATCCGCGACCAGCTTGCTGAGCAGGGGATAAAATTACTGGATGGCCCTGATGGCACACGTTGGGAGCGTCTCTAAAAGCAATCCGCCAGAAGCTTGATTTGCGCTTGCCCTGTAAATAAGCTACAACCCGTGTCCATTGCTCATCTGGGGGAAATGAAAACAGATGGGGTAATTTAAATTAGGAATATATACATGTCTGACCAGCGGACTGACGATCTTATAATAATTTTTGATACAACCCTTCGCGATGGTGGGCAGACAAGAGGTGTTGATTTTTCAGCTGCTGATAAGCAGTTCATTACACAGGCACTCGATGATTTTGGGATAGACTATATTGAGGGTGGCTGGCCGGGGGCCAATCCAACCGACGATATGTTTTTCAGCAAAGATAAAAAGTTAAAAAACGCAAAGCTCGTTGCCTTTGGCATGACACGTCGCGGGGGGGCGTTCTGTTGAAAATGACCCAGGCCTAAATGCTATCCTTAATGCTAAAACAGATGCGACCTGTCTGGTTGGCAAGACTTGGGATTTTCATGTCACTACAGCGTTGAATATTGAGTTAGACGAAAATATACGGATGATCACTGAATCAGTAGCTGCTGCAAAAGCGCGTGGCCATGAATCTATGTTTGACTGCGAACATTATTTCGATGGGTATAAAGCCAATCCAGATTATGCTCTGTCCTGCGTACAGGCAGCTCATCAGGGTGGGGCATCATGGGTTATCTTATGTGATACGAACGGCGGTAGCCTTCCCGATGAAGTTTATGAAATTGTGACGGCCACAAAAAAGGCTTACCCCGATGTCAGGCTGGGAATCCACTGCCACAATGACAGCGGTGTTGCTGTTGCAAATTCATTAGCTGCGGTAAAGGCAGGCGCACGACAAGTTCAAGGCACATTGAATGGGTTGGGTGAGCGGTGTGGCAACGCTGATTTGATTACACTTATTCCGGCTCTGATGCTGAAGCAGGGTTATCAGACCAATATTCCAAAAGATAAGCTGTCCAGGTTGAAACCTCTCTCTAAAATGTTGGATGAACGCCTAAACCGTCAGTCGGACGCACATGCTCCTTATGTGGGCGATGCTGCATTTGCACATAAAGGTGGACTGCATGCTTCAGCCGCTCAGAAAGATTCGCGAACCTACGAACATATAGTTCCAGAGATTGTAGGTAACGAGAGAAGCTATCTGATTTCTGATCAGACAGGCCGTTCAAACATTTTGGCTCGCTTTAAAGAGGTTGGCATTGAGATTGACAGCAAAGACAGCCGCATTGAAAGCCTGATTTCCGAAGTAAAACATAAAGAATTCAGCGGCTGGGCCTTTGACAGTGCGGAGGCCAGTTTTGAGCTTCTGGCCCGCCGTCGGCTGGATGGCGTGCCGGACTATTTTGAAATTGGCCGCTTCCGCGTGATGGACGAACGGCGCTTTAATGCTAGAGGTGAACTTGTTGTTGAATCAGAGGCTACCGCTTCTATTTTGGTCAATGGCAAAACACATCATGAAGCCGCTGTTGGTAACGGGCCGGTAAATGCAGTTGATACAGCAATCCGAAAAGCGTTAAGTCAGGTTTATCCGTTATTATCAGATGTTGAACTGATTGATTATAAGGTTCGCATTCTCCCTGCTAATGATCAGTCAAGTGGCACGGGGGGCAACGACCCGTGTGCTGATTGAATTTGCTGATTCCAAAGGGCAAAACTGGCGCACGGTTGGAGTATCAACCAATATCATTGATGCATCAGTCATTGCGCTGTCAGATGGCATGTGCTGGAAGCTTCTACATGCTGGCGTGATTGTTTGATGTAAACGCTGCGAATAGATGAGTATTACACCTGTTCAGATCCCCGCTGTACTTACACCAGTTGTTATTCTTGCACGACCGCAGATGGGTGAAAATATAGGCGCAACGGCCAGAGCAATGAAGAATTGCGGATTGATTTCTTTGCGACTTGTTACCCCGCGTGATGGCTGGCCTAACCCTGCAGCCGAACCCATGGCCAGTAATGCTGCAGATATTCTTGAAAAAGCAGAGGTTTATGACAGTCTGCCAGATGCACTGCGTGATATTGGTTATCTTGTGGCGACGTCTGCACGTCCGCGCAATATGGAAAAACCCGTATTTACGCCGCGTGAAGCGATAACCAAACTAGTTAAAAGACAGGCATCGCAGCATCAAGGCGAAAATCAACGTTCTGCCTTGCTCTTTGGAGCAGAGAGGTCAGGTCTTGATAATGAGGAATTGATGTTGGCTGATTGTGTCGCCCAGGCGCCGTTAAATCCAGAATCAATGTCCCTGAATTTGGCGCAGGCTGTTCTGCTTATGGCGTGGGAATGGCGTATGGCTACCCTTGCTGGCAGTGAGCAGCTGGCAGATGGGCCAGAAGGAGTGTCAGCCCCTGCAGATTTGGAAAAGCGGGCTTATTTTATGTTACGTCTGCAAGACGTTTTGGAACGCGAAGGGTTCTTCAGTAATGCTGAAATGGCCCCGACTGTGCATCGTAACTTGACCTGCCTTCTTGCTCGAAGCGCGCCAACTGAGCAGGAATTAAATACATTGCACGGAATACTAACACATTTTGAGCGGAATACAGAAGCTGGCGGTGACAATTCTTGACATCTGAATAGGAAATCGTATACTCCCGCGCATTCCTGGAAAAGTTGACATAAAGGAAAAGCTTTATGTCACGGTAATTGTACCCTACCGGGACAACAAAAGGATAAAAAAGCCAATGGCACCAAAAACCGAACATAAACGCCGTTCCTCCAAGCATAAAATTGACAGACGTCTCGGCGTCAATCTGTGGGGGCGCGCAAAATCACCATTAAATGCGAGATCCTACGCGCCTGGCCAGCATGGCCAGCGTCGCAAAAAGCCAACTGATTTCGGTATTCAGCTGATGGCCAAACAAAAGGTGAAAGGCTACTATGGCAATATTGGCGAAAAACAGTTCAAAAAATATTACCAAGAAGCTGTGCGCCGGCAGGGTGATACAGGCCAAAACCTTATTGGAATTTTGGAATCGCGGCTGGATGCTGTGCTTTATCGTGCCAAACTGGCCCCAACCGTATTTGCTGCGCGGCAGATTATTAACCATGGTCACGTAATGCTTAATGGCAAGCGCTGCAACATTGCTTCTGTGATGTTGAGAGCTGGCGATGCTTTGCAGCTTCGCGACAAAGCGAAGCAAATTCCTGCCATTCTGGAAGGCATAGCCTCTGTTGAGCGTGATGTACCCGAATATATCGAAGCTGATCACGACAAGATGTCTGCCACATTGGTACGTGCGCCATCTCTGGACGAGGTGCCTTATCCTGTGCACATGGAACCAAACCTTGTGGTTGAATATTATTCACGTTAATTATTGATTTTCTACCCTTCTTACAGATATGGAAAAGGCACCGGTTAATTGGATGCCTATTGTTATCCAGCGTTCATTTGTGAGAATTCTGAATCGTGCTACCCTGCCTGAAAGAAATGGTGTTGTGGGGCAAAAAGATGACAACAGGGTGGCCAGATGAATATTACGCTGTTATTTTCACAACACAGCGCACTGATGCGGAAATGGCCATGTATGGTCTGACTTCAGAACGAATGATTGAGCTGGCACAACAACAGCCTGGATTTCTTGGGCTGGAATCTGTCCGGGAAGATAATGGCCTTGGGATTACCGTATCATACTGGCGTGACAGAGAAGCTATCGCAGCTTGGGGAGACCATGCTGAACACCGCGTTGCTCAAGCCTTGGGCCGCAGAGAATTTTATAGCTGGTTTCAGCTGCGAATCGCAAAGGTCACAGAAGAACGCAGCTTTGGGCTCGATGATTTATTAGGATGACACCTAACTGGCTTAGCTTTGGACAGGCTGCGGATTAACATCCACTCCGTGCGTATTCAGCATTTCCATCAGCTCGCCTGTCTCATGCATTTCACGGATTATATCACAACCGCCAATAAATTCACCTTTGACATAAAGCTGAGGAATTGTTGGCCAGTCTGAATACTGTTTTATTCCCTCGCGGATGGAATCATCATCGAGAACATTCACACCCTTGAATTTTATTCCTAGATGGCTAAGAACGCCTACTACTGCAGCAGAAAACCCACACTGAGGGAAAACTGGTGTTCCCTTCATGAACAGGACTACGTCTGAAGCGTCAATGTCACTCTGAATTTTGTCTCTGGTAGATTGATCAAGCATTTTAACTTCCTTTTTTTACCTCTGGCTAACTTGTTTGGTCATGATTTAGGAGCTCTTGTCTGCAGGGCAAGCGCGTGCAACTGTCCGCCCATACGTCCCCCGAGTGAATTATAAACCATCTGATGTTGCTGAACACGCGTTTTACCCAAAAATGCAGCACTTTCTACCATACAGGAATAATGGTCTCCATCACCTCGTAAATCTTCAATTGATATTTTGGCATCGGGGAAAGCAAGACGTATCAAATCTTCGATCTCATGAGCATGCATCGCCATGCGTTGTTCCTTTGTTATTGCTTCTGTTCGGTTAAGCCATCATCTGAGGCAGTTTGCTCTCATAGCATTGCCGTATCTCTTCTAAAGAAATGGTGACATCTGGGCCGACTGTCAATATCTGGCTAACTTTTGTAATGCCAATCTGATGGCCCTCAAGATTGTGTTCATCAAGAAGAGCTTGAAATTTTACTGCATCTTCAACTTGGACCAGATAGCGTGCCTGATCTTCGCCAAATGCCCATGCCAGCAAAGTGTCACTTTCTGGGATATTGATGTCAGCACCCAGATTACCTGATAGGGCCATTTCAGAAAGAGCGACAAGCAAGCCCCCATCACTGATATCATGGGCAGCCTTTATTTGGCCGAAAGCGATTTGTTCACGCACAAACTGGCCGTGTGTTTTTTCAGCGTCCAAATCAACTGGGGGAGGAGCACCTCCTTCGCGGCCAGCGACAACCTTGGCAAATACTGAGTTGCCCAGCCAGCCATCTGCACAATCAGCTGGCTGACCAATAATAAAAATTGCTCCGCCTACTGAGGTAAATCCAATTCCAACAGCTGTCTGCCATTCGTTAATCAGGCCAACCATGCCAATAACAGGGCAGGGCTGAATCGCCATGCTATCTGTTTCATTATATAGAGACACGTTACCAGATACGACTGGGGTATCCAAAACCTTGCAGGCTTTGCCCATACCATTTATTGCACCCACAATCTGCGCCATGATGTTCTGCTTTTCTGGGTTGCCAAAATTTAGATTATTGGTTATCGCCAGTGGTTTAGCTCCCGTTGCACAGATATTCCGCCACGCTTCAGCCACAGCCTGAGCCCCTCCCTCAAACGGATCAGCTTCGACATATCGGGGCGTACAATCAGTCGAAATCGCAAGGGCTTTGTTAGTGCCGTGAACCCGAACTAGCGCGGCATCACCGCAAGATGCAGCAAGGGTGTCTGCCATCACATCTGAATCATACTGCTCATAAATCCAGCGGCGTGAAGCCAAATCAGCTGAACTCATCAATTTTATTAGAGCATCTTTGACTGGAAAATCACATATCAGCGAAGCGCTTGTTAGCACAGGTTGCAACTCATTCGGTCTGTAAGGCCGGTCATATTCAGGCGCATCATCTACCAGCGGGGCAAGCGGAATATCACAGGCCACGCCGCCATCTTTCAGCAGAACCAGCCTTTGGGTATTTGTCACGCGTCCTATAGGCATGAAATCAAGATCCCATTTATCAAAAATTGCCCGTGCCGTCTCTGCTTGTTCTGGATCGATTACCATTAGCATCCGTTCTTGACTTTCAGACAGCATAATTTCATAAGCTGACATCTGTGTTTCTCGGACAGGAACGAGATCCAGATCAATTTCCATGCCCAGACCGCCCTTTGAGGCCATCTCAACAGAAGATGATGTTAAGCCTGCCGCTCCCATATCTTGAATAGACAAAACTGCGTCAGCTGCCATCAATTCAAGGCAGGCTTCCATCAGCAGCTTGCCAGTGAACGGATCACCAACCTGAACAGTAGGCCGTTTTGATT
Organism: uncultured SAR116 cluster alpha proteobacterium; assembly: GCA_902523435.1. Taxonomy (GTDB): domain Bacteria; phylum Pseudomonadota; class Alphaproteobacteria; order Puniceispirillales; family Puniceispirillaceae; genus JADHLI01. Next base: position 16,210 of record CABYZM010000020.1, on the reverse strand, counting down.
CTGTTTCATCAGAAAATTCTGTTGATGCCATGGTTGCACCATGTATGCCGTCCCGGCCTGTTTTTGCGCCAACATAAATAACAGGATTACCTGCACCATTAGCAGCAGAGTAAAAAATACGATCAGCATGAGCCAAGCCCACCGCCATAGCGTTAACAAGGATATTTCCGTTATAGGATTTGTGAAAATTTACCTCGCCGCCAACTGTGGGAATGCCGATACAATTACCGTATCCGCCAATGCCGGCTGTTACGCCAGAAACAAAATGTTTTGTTTTTTTATGATCCTCTTCTCCAAACCGAAGCGCATTCAGTAACGCAATTGGTCTTGCTCCCATTGTGAAAACATCACGAAGGATACCGCCAACACCTGTTGCTGCCCCCTGATAGGGCTCGATATATGAAGGATGATTATGGCTTTCAATTTTAAAAACAATGGCCAGACCATCACCAATGTCCACAACACCAGCATTCTCGCCAGGCCCCTGAATAACTTGTGGTCCTTCTGTTGGCAGTGTTTTAAGCCATTTTTTTGATGATTTGTAGGAACAATGTTCTGACCACATGGCTGAGAAGATGCCCAACTCACATAAATTCGGAGTTCTGTCCAAACGTTTCAGGATTAAAAGCCACTCATCATGAGATAGGCCCATTGCTTCTGCATCAGCAAAACGCATTTCAGCATTTTCAAGCATCAGGCAACTCCCTGCAGAATAGCTCTTAGCAATAATTTACCATCTGAAGATGGATGACCGTTTCCGATCGCCCGTTCCGGATGTGGCATCATGCCAAGAACGCGCCCATTTGCCGATAGGATGCCTGCAATATTATCAGTCGCACCATTTGGATTATCTGGCCCAAAGGCAGGGCTTGCAATATATTTAAAGGCAATCTGCCCATTCTGTCTCAGCATCTCTAGATCATCTTTCTGTGCAAAATAATTACCCTCATTATGAGCAATAGGTATGGTCAGGGAATGGCCAGGATCAAGAGTTGATAAGAGTGGGGAGCCGTGGTCATGCTGAAGCTGTAAATTTACAGACCTGCAGACAAATTTAAGCCGTTCATTGCGGATAAGTGTTCCAGGCAATAAGCCTGTTTCTAATAAAATCTGAAACCCGTTACAGACTCCGAGAACAGCCCCGCCACGGCTAGCATGATCCAGCATAGCTTCAACAACTGGCGCACGTGCGGCCAATGCACCGCATCTCAGATAGTCACCAAAAGAAAAGCCGCCAGGAAGAATAATCAAATCCACTGGGTCCATCTGGCTGTCCTTGTGCCAAACGAGAGCTGGCCGGCGGCCTGTTATTGTCTCAACAGCCACCATCATATCACGATCACAATTGGACCCAGGAAATACCAGAATGGCAACTCTCATGACGGGTCCGCAATCTCTATGGAATAATCTTCAATAACTGTGTTGGCTAATAACGTCTCACACATTCTGGCAGCACGCTGCTGGGCACGGCTCGCATCTTCAGCTTCAATTTCAAGTGTGATTTGTTTACCTATACGCACATTGTTGGCCTCACTGTAACCAAGGCTAATAAGTGCGCTTTCAACTGCACGGCCCTGCGGGTCTAGGACCCCCTTTTTTAAAGAAATGTTGATTTTTACTTCCATAGATTTGTCTTTCTTGCTCACTGGGCTGTGAAATTAGCTCTGTATTTTTGTCTAATTAAATGAAGGGATAACAAGCCCCAGCCGGCGGGCGATTTCGCTATACCCCTCTGTGAGGCTGCCTAAATCGTGTCTGAACCTATCTTTGTCCAGCTTCTCATTAGTCTTGCCGTCCCACAAACGGCAATTATCAGGGCTAAGCTCATCAGCCAAAACAATCTGTGGGCCTGCGTCAGTCTGCAACCGACCAAACTCAAGCTTGAAGTCAATAAGCCGGACACTAATACCGTAAAAAAGCCCAGTCAGAAAATCATTGACCCGTAGGCTCAACTCCATGATCTCATTTAGCTCATTTCGCGTGGCAAGCTTCATCGTGAAAATATGTTCCGCCGAGATGACAGGATCGCCTAGACTATCATCTTTTAAACAGAATTCAACAAGTGTATGGGGCAGGGCTTGCCCTTCGGCCAGGCCAAGGCGCTTACAAATAGAACCAGCAGCCACATTTCGGACAATTACCTCAACGGGAACGATATCAACTGCTTTCACAAGTTGTTCTCTGTCATTCAGTTTTTCAATAAAGTGATGGGCGATTCCCATTTGGCCAATTGCTGGGAACAGATGAGAGCTGATCAGATTATTCAGAATTCCCTTGCCGCTGATAATATCCTGTTTCTGAGCATTGAAAGCTGTTGCATCATCTTTGAAATACTGCCGTATCGTTCCAGCTTCGCTACCCGGATACAGAATTTTGGCTTTGCCTTCATATAGGGGGTTGTCAGTCTGCTTGCTCATGCGCTGTCTTTCTGCGTTGCAGCTGATGAAGGGCTGAATACGCGATCAAATATTGTATCCACATGGATGAAATGCTGATCGAGATGAAACAACTTGTCTAGCTCATCATGGCTTAGAAAGCGGGTGATATCTGTATCTTCTTTCAAAAGATCAAGATAGCGCAGCCCTTCTTCCCAGACCCGCATTGCGTTTCTCTGCACCATAACATAGCTATCTTCGCGGCTGGCTCCTTTCTGCGTCAGAGCCAGGAGTACTTGCTGAGAATGTACCAGCCCGCCAAGCTGGTCTAAGTTTGCCTGCATCGCCTTTGGATAAACCAACATATTATCAATGATATTTGTAAGCCGAGCCAGAGCAAAATCAAGTGTGATTGTCGCATCAGGGCCGATCATGCGTTCAACAGAAGAGTGCGAGATGTCACGTTCGTGCCAAAGTGCGACATTTTCAAGCGCAGGCATAACAGCTGACCTGACCATCCGCGCCAGCCCAGTCAAATTTTCAGTTAGAACCGGGTTCCTTTTATGCGGCATCGCTGATGAACCTTTCTGGCCAATGCTGAAAAACTCTTCAACCTCGCGGACTTCAGTGCGTTGCAAATGTCTAATTTCTGTTGCCAACCGTTCAACTGAACTGGCAATCACGCCCAGAACTGCAAAAAACATCGCATGACGATCACGAGGAATGATTTGTGTTGAAATCGGTTCTGCAATCAGACCCATCTTTTCAGCAACATGCGCTTCAACAGCTGGGTCAATATGGGCAAATGTGCCGACAGCCCCAGATATGGCGCAGGTGGCAATTTCCTTTCGAGCGGCGGAAAGCCTATATCGACATCTGTCAAACTCAGCATAAAAGCCTGCCAGTTTCAGACCAAAGCTTGTTGGTTCTGCATGGATGCCGTGCGACCGTCCAATAGTTGGTGTATATTTATGTGTTTTTGCCTTCGCCTTCAGCGCGTCACAGAGCGCGTCAAGGTCAGCTTTCAGGATATCACTGGCCCTTGTCAATTGAACCGCCAATGTAGTGTCCAAGACATCAGAAGATGTCATGCCTTGGTGGATAAAACGTGCATCCTCCCCAACATATTCAGCTAAATTTGTCAGGAAGGCGATGACATCATGTTTGGTTTCACGCTCGATCTCGTCAATTCTGTCGATGTCAAACTGGCCTTTTTTCCAGACCTGTTCTGCTGCGGTTTTTGGGATCACCCCGAGGGCGGCCTGCGCATCACAGGCGTGAGCCTCTATTTCAAACCATATTTGAAATTTTGATTGTTGTGACCAGATATCAACCATCTGCGCACGCGCATATCGCGGAATCATGTCGCAAACTTTCTGTTTGTGAAATTGATGCCTCATCGTCTATCATTTTATTGTCTAAAAAGCTATAGTGAGGGCCAAGATTTTGATGATGTTGACAGAAAAAAACACTGTATATGGTGGATTTGGCGGAGGTGGAGATGATTTTGCGAAAACTTATGTTTGCAGCTTTGCGTTCGGCGGCCAGCAATCCTGAAGTTCGCAAACAAGCATCTAAGCTGGCTCAACGTGGTTTGCAGGCAGCAAAGCCCAGTTTGATGCAAGCCAGCTGGCGGGCCGGTCAGGCTGTCAGGTCAGCATCTGACGAGCTGTCTGCGGGTGTTCGCAAATTCAAGGCTGGTCGTGATGGAACAGATGATGTGGCCAAGCCAGCAGACAAAACGGATGGCACAGCTCCACAGATGAAAAACATTACCCCTAAAAAGCGGTGATTAAGTTCTGCAATCAATAAAACATAACGAGCCATAAGTTTGAAAACTTGTGCATTTGGCGCCAGAAATAATGAGCTGTTCATGCATGGTAATATCAACGAGCTGCAAGGTCCCTATGTTTATTAGAGAGGGTTATATTTAATTTCCTCTTTAGTTGGTTAGCTAGTATATGGAGGTTGATGCATGTGGCGTGTGGATTCAGTGAAAATCTCAACACCTGTTTCTGTAACCCCGATTGTATGTTCAAATTGTGCAGACAGACTCTTGTCACGGGTGACGGCGGTCCAGCCATCATTGAGAATTTTTGTTCCAAAATGGCCAGCATTGATCATTGGCTCAATGGTAAAGAACATTCCCTCTTCCAGAACAAGACCAGTCCCAGGCTGACCATAATGAAGTACAGTTGGCGCGGTATGGAAGACCGTTCCCAAACCATGGCCAGTGAAATCACGCACAACTGAAAAACGGTTGGCTTCAGCATGGCTCTGGATAACATGGCCAATATCACCTAATCTCACGCCAGGTTTAACAATATCAATAGCCCGCATCAGACAATCATAAGTCACCCGGGTCAGGTTCTGAGCTTTGACAGATGGTGTGCCGACCCAATACATGCGCGATGAATCGCCATACCAGCCATCAAGAATAACTGTTACATCTATATTCAGGATATCGCCCTGCGTCAGGCGCTTTGGTCCAGGAATGCCGTGGCAGACCACATGATTAAGGGAAATACAGGTTGATTTTGGAAAGCCTTTGTAATTTAGCGGTGCAGGTGTTGCCATATGCGCTAAAATATAGTCATGGCAAATCTGATCTAGTTCGCCTGTAGTTACGCCATCAGTTACATGGTCAGTGATCATGTCCAGCACCTCAGCGGCAAGGGAGCCAGCCTTGCGCATAGCTGTGAACGCGGCTTTGTCATGAAGGATAATCTTTTCTTGTCTCATTCCGCACCGCTTAATACAACTTTACCTAAACCAAAAGTTGCCTGAAATTACACTTAGACGAATTCTGACTTCCTACCTAATGGGGGAAGGGTGTAATATGATAAAATACAATTAGGCTAGCATTTTTGCACATCTGTGGCATGACAAAACCATTTAAGTTTATAACAAGAAGACAGCATTCATAGCAAATGACAAATCCGACCGCAGCAATTTTGGTGATTGGTGATGAAATCTTGTCTGGCCGGACCAAAGATAAAAATATTGGCTGGTTGGCCGAAGAATTGACCAAACTGGGCATTTCCTTGTGTGAGGCACGTGTTATAGGAGATGAAAAGCATGTGATCATGGCGCACGTAATAGACCTGTCGGATGCTTATGATTACGTGTTTACATCAGGGGGAATTGGTCCGACCCATGATGACATCACAACTCAGTCAGTCGCAGCAGCCTTCGACGTACCTGTGATCCGTCATCCTGAAGCTGAAGCGAGGCTGCAGCGTCACTATGAGGGTACAGATATTGAATTTAATGAAGCGCGTCAGAAAATGGCAGATGTCCCTGATACGGCAAGTTTAATTGATAATCCGGTTAGTGCAGCGCCGGGCTTCAAGATAAAGAATGTGCATGTCATGGCGGGTGTTCCCTCAATCTTGCAGGGCATGTTTGCCACGTTTTCGCACACGCTCACAGGTGGCGTGCAGCCAACCCGCATCACCATTCAATGTGCAATCGGTGAGGGGAGTATTGCTGAGATTATGGGGAATATTGCGGCGAGTTTTCATGGCGTTTCTGTGGGTTCATACCCCTGGTTCAAGCCTGGCCAGTTTGGCACTGCTGTTGTCTTGACAGGTTTGGATAAGGATGAGGTTGATAAAGCAGCTTCTCAGCTGGAAGTTCTAGTGCGGGAAGGCGGACATGGCGCTCATCGCGATCTGGATAATTCAACATTCACCTGATGGGAACGAATATCCGAAAAGTTTATCTTTACTGTTTATCCCCTTGAGATTTATCCCAAGGGCCCTTTATTCGCCTGCGCACAGAAGGGACTGACCCACCGCGACCGTGGCGGCGTCCCATGCGGTGGCTGGCCCGCGGGTAACGCTCTGCAGCTTCGGTTTTCAATTCAGTAAAACTAATTGGCTGAGCTGACCAATTAGGCGTGTCAGAAGTCCTGTCTCTGTCAAATAATGGCACGTCCCGGTGTTTGAAAAAGGGGACCAGAACCATACCGGTTAGAAAACCTCCAATGTGAGCAAAATAAGCCACTCCGCCACCGCCAGACAGTGCTGCGGGGGCAGAGACAAACTGTCCGGCAATCCATACCCCCAAAACGACCCAGGCGGGTAGGCTAATGACCCGGATAAATATCAGGATTAGTATAAACACACGCACCGCGGCCTTGGGATGTAGCAGAATATAGGCCCCTAAAACACCTGCAATACCGCCACTGGCCCCCACCATGGGCGTCACAGAATAAGGGTCAATGACAGACTGACATAATGCTGCACCAATCCCGCACATACCATAGAATAAGATAAATTTAACTGAACCCATGGAATCTTCCACATTGTCTGAGAAAATCCATAGATAAAGCATATTTGAGCCGAGATGCAGCCAGCCGCCATGAAGAAACATAGAGGTAAAAATGCTGATATAAGGGCTAACAGCTGCTAGCCCCTCTGGTAAGACCTGATGACCAAATAACAGGGCTGGCACCACGCCAAAACCGAGAAACAACTCATATTCATCTGATGCAGACAGGCCGGTCTGCCATAAGAACACAATCACACAAATAGCCAGAATCAGCCAGGAGATGAACGGCGTCCGTCCGGTAGGGTTATTGTCAAAGAGCGGCAGGAAAAACATCTGTTCTCAAACTGTAGCCTGTTGCCCGCTAATGCGCCCGTAAAAAGTCATCTGGGCGGTTTCACACAGGCTGATTCCCGGCTGGCTATTATAGGCCAGAACCGCCAGCTGGCGTGTGCTGTCATCTTCAACAGGGGTGACCCGGTGTAAAGAATTCCGACCTCTGAATAGCAAAAGGTCTCCTGCATCAAGGCTGAGTTGATTTGCAGATTGTGAGCCATCCACCACAGCCTCAGCATGAATGAACCCCATCTCGCCTCTATCAGCATCGCGCACATCGCGCACATATTCGAAGGCTCCGCCAGAAGTCGCTGGCTGAATCATCAATGTGACCGCGAATGAGGAATTATCAAAATGCCAGTTGAGCTCCTCATCGCGCCGTGCATAATGAATATTCACAGAAGAGAGGCTGTCTGCGTAAGGGTAAAGAGCATTTTCTTCCAAAATAAGACACAAAGCAGAGATAAAGTCAGTATGATGATAAATCTGTTTAAGCACAGACCCTGTTGCGATTTGATCATCAGTAATACAGCCCTTTGAAGAGGTCACGCGCCTATTGCGGATATGGCTGTCTGGAAGCGCCTCATCCCCCTTATCAAGATAGATATTATGGCTCTGCGGTTTGAAATACGCTTGGTTTAGGCCCATCGCCGATTCATTCTGCAGGTCGGCCAGCGCGTCTGGCTGCAAAAGGCTACGCATCTGCACAACCCCTTGCGCCTTCAGCTCATCGCGTTTTACCGCCAGCCAGGCTGCATCCGTCAGGCTATGCCGATCTATATCAATTAAGGCGGATAAATCTGTCATAGCTGCTTCCCCCTTTCAGCCCGTCTGTCTTGACAAGCTGAATTCTGTGCCGCAACACTTCTCTAGTGAAGGGCTCTGCTTGCGCTCAAGTAAAAGTATAAGGATTTTTGAGATGTCTGCCCAGCCAGTAATTGACTATTATCTTTCTCCTGTCAGCCCGTGGACTTATTTGGCATCAACTCGCTTTCGAGAACTGGCTGAAAAGCATAATGCAACCGTGAATTTATATCTAGTTGATCTGGGCAAGGTGTTTCCAGTCAGTGGCGGCTTGCCGCTGCCCAAACGCGCGCGCCAGCGTCAGGCCTACCGGCTTCAGGAAATGGCCCGCTTTTCAAACTATTTAGGCCAGCCCCTGATTGCCGAGCCAGAGCATTTCCCGCCATCTTCCGGCTTTGCTGGACCAGTAATGGCCGCGGCACGTGCCAGCCTATTGATAACAGATGCCCTGCGTGCAACAGAAGCGATCATGACACAGCTCTGGGCCCATGACGAAGATATTGGCAATGCGGTCGTTCTGGCGGCCGCACTTACTAATGCCGGGTTTGACGGCGACGCCATTGTTAATGATGCCAAAGTCAATATTGATGACTATTCAGCAGCAATTGCCACTGATACTGAACGGGCTATCTCTGCCAACGTGTTTGGCGCACCGACATTTATTGTTGATGGTGAAGTTTTTTGGGGCCAGGATCGCCTAGGCATGCTGGATTGGCACTTATCCAAACTTTAGGCTACTCGCTGCAGATATTTTATCCGGACAATGCTTATCTGAAATAATTTCAGGCTGAATTTGAAACTAATGGGTGAAGAAGGCCATTCACAATAATGAAGTTAAATTTCTCCAAAAAGTTATCAATTTTTGCATTACTGTTCTATTTTTTGTCCACTATGGTGGCATCTGCCGAAGTTAGTTGGAGTTTTAGTAAATCAAAGAAATTTGCTCAAGACATATATTCAGGTAATGAGACTACCTTTTATTGTGGGTGTAGTTTTCAAAACATAGGGAAAAAGCTCGTCCCCAAATGGAGTTCTTGTGGTTATTCTCCAAGAAATGAATACACAAAGTCAGGAAAGCAAAATAGTCGCAGCTTACGGATAGAATGGGAACATGTAATGCCAGCTTGGTTTTTTGGAAACCAGATGGAGTGTTGGAAAGCTGGTGGAAGAAAGGCATGCAAGAGAGATAAAGTATTTGAGAAGATGGAGGCAGACCTTCACAATCTTGTCCCTGCAATAGGGGAGATAAATGGAGATAGGTCAAATTTCTCTTTTGCACACATAGATGGTGAAAAGAGAGTTTACGGTGCATGTGATTTTGAGATAAATTTTAAGGATAGAGTTGTTGAGCCTAGGGAATCTATTCAAGGCGATATTGCGCGGATATACTTTTATATGAGTCAGACTTACAATGTTCCTCTTACTCAAAACCTCCAGAAAATGCTTAAGACTTGGTCTAATTCAGATCCAGTTGATCAAAACGAGCTCGAAAGGAATTCTAAGATTTTTCGTGTTCAGGGCAATTCAAACCCATTTGTAGAGGCTAAGCAGACTATCAAAAAGAAAGTGGCACGTGATCATGCTCCAGCAACCTCAACAAGCACAAATAGTGCTTTATCTGAAGCTGCCAAAACGTCAAAAGTTACAGAAGTGAAAAGTTACTCTAAAAAAAATAAACTCGCAGATGACTTCTGAGTTTAGTGGATGTTGCCAAAATGCGAATTCTTATGACATGCATAAATGCATTTATTGAGAAACAATTTAAGTGAATCATGATGAATTTAATTCTCTTAAATTGCGCAAGTTATATATAATTCGTGATAAAAATGGTGGGGACACCCGGACTTGAACCGGGAAGGCCTATTAAGCCGACAGATTTTAAGTCTGTTGTGTTTACCAATTTCACCATGCCCCCATGGCTTATTCTGCTGAAGGCAGAAAAGCTTATTCGCGTTTCATATCTGATGCGATGCGCCTCGTCAAATCGTTTGTCCTAGCCTCTGTACCCCTTATGCCCAAATAACAATTCAAACCGCCGCAGAAAGGCCTTTGCTGCTTTTTCTGGAGGCAGCGGGATAAGTTTGTAATCTGCTGGGGTGCCTCTGGGCTTAGAGAACAACTTTTTGGCTTCAGCATGGGCAAAGCCGGCAATCTGGGTCGCTTCAATAAAGGCAGCCATTCGGTCAGCCCGCTTGATAGAATGGATAATGCCAGGTGGCAGTTCGGCAGGCAGTCCGAAGCGAATATGCACTGCTTCCTGCAGGCGGGCCTCTATCTGCTGGTAACGGGGACTTAGAGCGGCCTTGAACGGGGTGATCATATCTCCAATGACATATTCAGGTGCGTCATGAATCAGTCCAGCTAGACGCCATTTCTGGGCAAGTTGCGGAGCATTTCGGGATAAAATTCCTTCTACCAGCAACGAATGCTGGGCCACGGACAGGCCATAAGTCCCTTTCGTTTGACCATTCCAGCGAGTCACTCTAGCCAGACCATGGGCGATATCCTCTATTTCGATATCAAGAGGGCTAGGGCTCAGGATATCCAGACGACGGCCAGACAGCATACGCTGCCATGCACGGGTGGTCGGGGTGAAACTTTTAGGCTTTGGTGGCATGGTTCGAGGAACGTGAAGGGAAAATTTCAATGAAGCCTGATAATGGCAAATTGCTCACTGCGGGTAAAGTGAGAAGGACAAAGACTTGGCGGCAACAGAAAAACAGGGTATCACGAGGCTGCGGTAAGTCGTTAAGCGAAACTCTACTTTTCTGGAACAGGTTGCGGACGTGGATTTTTTTGAAACACGTGAAAAATATAGACGCCGTGAAGTGCATATCTATATGCGCTGGCTGAGCCGTATTTTTTTCCTTGGGTTGGCGCTATGGCTGGGCTGGCAGTGGGGGTCGCTTGAACAGAGACAGCTTCAGGCAGATGCTGACTTGGCGCTTTATGAGCGAGAACAGCAGATAGAAGAGCTTAGCGGAAAGGTGCAGGGTTTTGAACACGATTTGCGCCAATTGCAGGCGACACGTGAAGCCAATGCGCTAACAGATCAGGCTTCAGACAGTAAATTAACCCGTCTAGTGCGTGGCCAGATTGCAAGAGGCACACGTATTGAGCAGATTTATCAGATGCTGCAAGGGTTGGGAAAACCGGTGAATTGCCGCTCGCTTTCTAAACATTCTGTGGCGGTGGCTACAGAGCTTTACAGAGGGGTAGAGTCAAATATTTCCTTATTTGATGGTGGTCTTCGCCTCCATATCGAAGGTCAGCCCCAGGCACAAGGATCAAAAAACGAACCATGGTTTGACCCGAAACGTGAAATAGCCGCCCGCTTTATTTATCTGGGATCGCAAAAAGTTGAGAAGGGCATCTTGCCGCTGCGCTCCATTCTGCCAGCAGAAGACTGGGTGCTGGTCGTGGATATTCAGCAATCTGATTTGCGCGGTTACGTCGTGGTTGAGGTGCAGAACTGCGCGATCCGTTAGAGGTGGAACTTTACGGAGTCAATTCAAAAACATCACAGATAGTTGAATAATCCTTATAGCCAAGCCGGGCAACCGGCTGATATACCGTAACATCAACGTGCCCATCTTTAATTATAACATCATCAATATGAATGCCTACAATTGTTCCCATCACCATCACTGAATGCTGGCCGCGACCGTTTTCAGGGAGCGTGATATGATCGTAATATTTACATTCCAGATGCGCCGGCGCGCCGGCGACAAGCGGGGCTGAGATTTTTTCAGCAGTTTTTTTGGCAAGGCCGGCTAGGTCAAATTCATCAATGTCACTTGTGACATTCCTGCTGGTTTTGACCATCTGTTCAGCCTGTGCAATGGCCACAATATTCACACCAAACTCGCCTGTTTCCAGAATGTTCGCTAAGCTGTCTTTCTGGCCGTCTTCATTTTCTTCACGCGCATCCGGGGCAGAAATAAACATTACCATCGGCGGCAATTCAGCTATCGCATTGAAAAAGCTGTAAGGCGAAAGGTTGGCAATCTTATCTTTGGATTGGCTCGAAATCCAGCCAATAGGCCGGGGTGAGACCAAGGCTTTCAAGGGTGAATAGGCAAGACCATGCTCTTTATGCGTGCCAGGAAGAAAAAACATCTGGAAAACCTGTTGATTAAGATATGACGCTGTCTGATCTGCAGACTGTCAATTCTCGTAAACCTAACAAAGCAGGAAAAGACAGACAAGCCAGACAACTGATTGTCGTCGGCGCTGATGCCACATATTCCTGCATCGCATATTTCTTAGGGTTCAGCACATGTCAAAGACAGTCATTTTTGGGGCGACTGGCTACATAGGTCAGGCGGTTGCGAGACAGTTGGTTGCCGAGGGAAGGTCAGTTCATCTTGTTGGGCGCGATAAACTTGCGCTGCCTGAACTAGCCGCAGAGCTGCGGGCAAGCCACAGCATTTTTGAACTGGAAGACCCTGACACAATTTCACAAGCTGTTAATGAGGCCAGCACAGATGGCGCATTGGCCGGGCTTGTTTGGGCTATCGGCAGCATCCTGTTGAAGCCACTGGCAAGGTTATCTGTGTCTGATTTTCAGGACACCTACCACACCAATGTGATCGGTGCTGCATTGGCCGCGCAGGCCGCTCAGCGGCCCCTGAAAGCAGGAAAGGGTAGTATGGTGTTTTTCAGTTCTGTTGCGGCTACACAGGGATTTACGAACCACGCCGCCATTAGTGCGGCAAAGGCTGCTGTTGAAGGGCTTTCAAAAGCATTGGCCGCTGAATTGGCACCGGATGTAAGGGTTAATGTTATCGCCCCATCCTTAAGTCAGTCAAAAATGGCAGAACCGCTTCTCATGAATGAAGCGATGGCAAAGGGTCTTGCACAAATGCATCCTCTTGGCCGGCTTGGTCAGCCATCGGATTTTGCTGGGCTTGTGAGCCTATTGCTTGATCCTACAAAATCTGGGTGGATAACAGGGGCGGTGATTGCTGTTGATGGCGGGCGCGGCGCTCTTGCTGTTAATGGCAGAGGCCGATAATATGATCAATGTGAATTTTCGCAGAAGATACTTTTTAAAATGAGTGGCCATGTTGTTATCACTGGCGCTAGTTCAGGCATCGGGTACAGTCTAGCACGAAGGCTGGCAAAAAGAGGCTGGCGGGTCTCAGCAATCGCACGCAGATATGAAAAATTGTCCGAACTTCAACAACATGAAGGCTCTATTTTTCCCCTTGCTGCGGATGTTTCAGTACCAGAGCAGATTAAATCCGCTCTTCTGAAAGCTGAAAACGCTTCTGGGTCTATTGATATGGCTATTTTAAATGCAGGGATATACACACCAGTCGATGTGAAACGCTTCAGCGGTGAAACGTTTGTAAAACAGATGCAGGTCAATTACTTTGGAATCATTCATTGCTTGGACCATTTGCTGCCCGCAATGCTAGCCAGGGGCAGTGGTCATCTTGCTTTGATGGGTTCTGTTGCAGGATATCGGGGCTTACCAAAATCGGCTGCCTACGGGCCCACAAAAGCTGCTATTCAGAATTTGGCAGAATGTATGTATTTTGATCTCAATCCTAAGGGGATAAAATTACAGGTTATCAACCCTGGGTTTGTTGAAACAGAGGCTACATCGGTAAATGATTTTGTCATGCCAGATCTGATTTCCAGTGATGTGGCTGCTGAACATGTTATTCAAGGGCTACAAGAGGATATCTTTGAAATTTCATTTCCAAAATCCTTTGTTCGTAAGCTGAAATTTATGCGCTTGTTGCCTTCCCATGTATATCTAAACCTGACCGCCAAACTTACAGGATATAAATGAAATTGAATGAATACTATCAGTGCCTGTCATGACTAAGCTTTCGCACACACAAGCTTATGCAAGGTTTTTTGAGGAAATGACGCCTGAAACACTTGGCAGCATAAGGCGGTTTCTGGCTCATGATGTTGTTTTTACAGATCCGTTCAACACATTGCATGGGCCAGACGCTTTTGTTGCTATATTCACACATATGTACGCTGTGATGAAAAACCCCCGCTTTGACATACTGGATGTTGCTGTTTCTGAAAAGGCAGGCTTTATAAAATGGCGAATGACAGGTGAACTGCGGTCCCGCCCTTCATATCAGTTAGATTTGACAGGGATGAGCGAAGTGCAGTTCAATGACGCAGGTTTGGTCACCACACATTTCGATCACTGGGACAGCGCACATCAGTTGTTAGCGAAATTACCAGTCATTGGCTGGTTGGTTAGGCGGCTTCTAACTCTTTTTGCTTTGCCATCATGAAAAACAGTCATATCCGGGAAAAGGTGATGAACAATTCACCCAACAATAAGCCGAATTTGCTGACCTTAGCCCTATTGAGGATCGTATTTTCGGTTTGTTTCACCATTACATCATCGAAACGAACTTTTACTTTCCTGCCATAGAGAGTTAGTAAAAAATCATATTTCAATTTGAATACGGCACCCTTCACATGGCCAACGCCTCTGCCAACAACATCATCTGTGTGGGCCGTATAAGCATCTTCATCTTGCTTGACTATAGTCCATGACCGAGATTCTTTTTCCCCATCATCATATGTGAATTTTTCATGCAGCGTGGTTTGATTGTCATCAGTTTCACATGAAATATCGATTAGAAAACGCTTTTGAACATGACCAAAGCGGTCAACAAACATACCCTGCGCCTGAAAAGATCCAGCAAAGAATTTGACCGGATCAAAAGGCTGGGTATTTATATCAAACTGATTAAAATTACCGTCAGGAGCCATAAGGCATATCACCACATTTATTTAACGGGGTGTTTACGTGCGAATTGTTTAAGTAGATTACTGCTATTTTGCTTGGTGGAACCTGATTTCATTTGTGTGTAATCAGCATTTGTTTCACGTCAATCATTCCTGCTTTGAACCCACCTTCACAATAGGAGAGATACAACTCCCACATACGTTTGAAACGGTCATCAAATTTGGTTATTGCGGCCAGTTCGGGCCATGCCTTATGAAACCTTACTTTCCATTCTGCTAATGTGCGCGCGTAATCCTGACCATATCCCTGACAGAAATGAAGAGACAGACCAGCAGTTTTCAGCGGATCATCTAGAGCCTTTATCGACGGTAGCATGCCACCGGGAAAAATATATTTCTGAATGAAATCAGGTTGCGTGCGATATTCAAGAAATGCTTTATGGTCGATTGTGATGACCTGAAGAGCAGCTTTTCCTCCTTCTTTGAGACAATTAGCAATTGTTTTGAAATAAACAGGCCAGTATTTTTCACCCACGGCCTCGAACATTTCAATGGACACAATCTTGTCAAAGCGCTGATTAAGCTTCCTGTAATCCTGCATCACAATATCTGTCATGTGATCTAGCCCAGCTGTCCGCAACCTGTTCTTTGTAAAATCATATTGTTCTTTGCTTATGGTAATGCCGGTGACATGCGCACCATATTCTTTTGCTGCGTATTCTGCAAAACCACCCCAGCCACAGCCAATTTCCAATACGCGTTCACCTGGTTGAATATCGGCTAATTCAGCCAGCTTTTGATATTTTCGGTTTTGTGCATCTTCCAGCGTGTCAGTCTCAGACTGAAAAACAGCAGATGAGTATGTCATCGTGCGGTCAAGCCATCTGCTGTAAAATTGATTACCCAGATCATAATGATAAGAAATATTACGCTTTGACCCGGATTGATTGTTGCGATTACGCCAATGCTGGAGTTTCAGCCATAATTTTTGCAATGTTCCCAGTTTTATCTGTTCCTCTATATAGCTGTCATGTAATACCGCAAGCTCTATAAGGTTTGTGAGATT
This sequence comes from uncultured SAR116 cluster alpha proteobacterium, assembly GCA_902523435.1. Classification (GTDB taxonomy): domain Bacteria; phylum Pseudomonadota; class Alphaproteobacteria; order Puniceispirillales; family Puniceispirillaceae; genus JADHLI01. Next base: position 625 of record CABYZM010000020.1, on the reverse strand, counting down.
GTCACTGTCGATTTCGCCAACCATGAACGCTTCACAAAAGCCCATCTTGCCATGGCCCAAGATCCTAATGATTGCACTATCATTAAGCAGGACCATATCTGCTGTTGGCCCCTTTTGGCTGCCTGTGAATTTATGTGTGCAACCATCCGGGAGTTTAAGTTTTAGTTCACCGTATTTTATATGTGAGAGCATTTTTAATAGGGCTTGCCGTTTGAATGAGGTTGCCAATGCCATAATTTATTCTACCCTTTTAGATCCTCTGCGGTCGATGTTACTGCGTGATGCGGTGGGGTTGGCCGTTTATAAAACCGCAAACCCTTGATAAATAATTTTACGGCCTCAAAATGAATGGACAGCAGCGGACGAAGCGGGAAATGTCCTGAAATAAAGACCGATTGCAAAAGACAGGCAGTTGAAAGACGGACTATTTTCCCATGTAAAGTTGCGGTCAGCAAAGCCTTATTATTCTGACAATAACGCACCACTACTTTTAAGCTTTCTGCACCGCGCCGTATTGCCAATTGATAATACCCCTCAACGTCAAAAAAGGGAGACACATGCAACATCTTATCTACTTTGTGAATAGGAACTGAACCGCTCTGTGGGTGAATAACGCTGGCATAGC
>CABYZM010000019.1 GCA_902523435.1 uncultured SAR116 cluster alpha proteobacterium | reverse complement strand
GGTGCTTTTCGGGCGGACCAGATCGCGAAGTTCGTTTTTGCGAATTTTCCCAGTAGTGGTCTTTGGCAGCTCGCCAAAAATCACTTTCTTGGGGCGTTGGTATCTGGCAAGGCGTGTCTTGGCGTGGGCTATAAGCTCATCCTCAGTAGCCTTGCCGGAGAGCTCAACAAAGGCGCAAGGCACTTCGCCCCATTTCTCGTCTGGCATTGCTACGACGGCACAAAGTCTGACAGCAGGATGTGAATACAGCGCTTTTTCTACCTCAATGGAGGAGATGTTTTCCCCTCCTGAGATGATGATATCCTTAGAGCGATCGCGGATTTCGATGTAGCCATCAGAGTGTTGCACTGCGAGGTCGCCGGACCAGAACCAACCATCCTTAAAGGCCTTGGCGGTCTCGCCGGGTGATTTGAGATAGCCTTTCATGACGATATTACCGCGAAACACAATTTCGCCCAGTGTCTCCCCATCCCATGGAACTTGCTCGCCGGTATCGGGGTTCAGAACCAGCACGTCTTCCTGCAATTCATAGGCTACCCCTTGGCGCGCCTTCAGTGTCGCACGGTCCTCAGAAGGTAGTGCGGCCCAGCTCGGTTTTTCCGCGCAAACCACCGCGGGGCCATATACCTCTGTCAGGCCGTAGACATGGGTGATGGAGATGCCCATTGCCTCCATTCCGGCAATTACGCTAGCAGGGGGTGGGGCGGCGGCGGTCATCATCTTGATCTTTTGCGGAAAGCTGCGTTTTTCCTCTGCGTCCAATATCATTGACATTATGATCGGCGCACCGCACAGATGGGTAACGCCATGATCAGCGAAGGCGTTGTATATCGCGTTGGCTTGTGGCGCACGCAGAAACACATGAGTTCCAGCGAGCATAGTGATGGTCCAGGGAAAACACCAGCCGTTACAGTGAAATAGTGGCAACGTCCAAAGATAGACCGGATGATGCGGCATTTCCCAGGTGATGACGTTGTTGACCGCATTGGTCCAAGCACCACGATGGGAATAGACAACACCCTTGGGCCGCCCTGTGGTGCCAGAGGTGTAGTTCAGAGCAAGCGCATCCCATTCGTTATCAGGCAGAGAATAGGTGAAATTTGGATCGCCTTCCGCCAGCAGTGCCTCATAGGTAAGCGCGCCGATTTTCTTCCCGCCAAGACCTTCGCTGTCTTCGATGTCGATGACCAACAGATCACGGCCTGATTGGGTGACGGCCTCAGCGGCCAGTGCGGAAAATTCGGTATCTACCAGCAAAACCCCGGCGTTGCCGTGATCCAGAATGTAGGCGATCGTGCTCGCATCCAACCGCGTATTATTAGCATTTAGGACCGCGCCTAGCATTGGCACAGCCAGCGCGCATTCGAGTGCCTCAGGGATGTTCGGTGCGATCAAAGCGACGGTATCGCCCTTTCCAATTCCGCGTTGAGCTAGGGCAGAGGCCAGCCGCTTGCAACGTTCTGCAACCTCGCCCCAGTTGCGCTGGATGCGACCATGGATTTGCGCCGGTAGCTCTGGATGCACGCGCTCTACGCGTTTGAGAATTGAAACCGGAGACAGAGCCGAGTGGTTCGCTGCATTTTGGGCAAGCTCTGGCCCCTCATAGATCATTCCCCGGTCCAATCCGGCATTGGTTCTTTGCGGGTGAAGGCCCCAATACCAGCCTCGGCATCCTTGGCCATCATGTTTTCTGCCATAGTGCGACCGGCAAAGGTATAGGCCTCTTCCAAAGGCATCTCAACCTGTTCATAAAACGCTCGCTTGCCAATTTTGACGGCAGAGGGCGACTTGTTGGCAATGATGCGTGCCATATCCATGGAAGCTGTTTCCAACTCTGATAAAGGGACTACACGGTTGACTAACCCGATTTCGGCAACGCGGCTAGCGGGCAGGAATTCCCCTAACAACAGCATTTCCATGGCCTGCTTGCGTGGCACATTGCGAGACAGCGCGACCATAGGGGTTGAGCAAAAGAGCCCGATATTCACACCTGATGTGGCAAAGGTCGCATCATCAGCGGCCACAGCCAGATCACAGGAAGCTACAAGCTGGCAGCCCGCCGCCGTGGTTATGCCCTTGACCTCGGCAATTACAGGTTGGGGCAATCGCACTATGCGAAGCATCATCGCAGAGCATTTAGCAAACAGGTCTTGGAAATACTGAAATCCGCCGTCAGCATCTGCCCGCCGTGCCGACATTTCCTTGAGGTTATGACCAGCACAAAAGTGGTTCCCGCTGCTGCGCAGGATTACTGCCTTGACACTGCGGTCTTCTGCAATTTGGTCAAATGTGTCTGAAAGAGCGCGAAGCATCTCTTCGGACAAGGCATTAATCGACTTTGGCGCGTTAAGTGTCAGAACAGCAACGCTATCGGTGTCGCTCCGTAGTAACAGATCATCGTTTTTCATTTCGCTCTCATAAGCCATTGAGTGGAACCTTCAGCATGGGTCTGCTGTTCTCGTTATACGAGATTTCAGTTGCCCGCGTATTCAATTGCAGAGACGGAATAATCACTTCAAAACTAATTATGATTTTAATAATGTTTTTAAGTTTATCCAATTTTAATTCCTTCAATGTGTTCATGATTGGGTCACCCGACTTTGCCCTGAGGTCCGTGAAGTCCTCAAATAGCTAGGTCAAGACGGGGCTTCCAGAAGGGGCGGAACAACTCGATCTTGGGACAACGGTTCATCACCACTTTTAGGCCTGCTTCTTCGGCCAGCCTCGCTGCGCGGTCATCATAAACGCCAATTTGGCCCCAAAGCACCGTGGCGCCGATTTCAATGGCCTTTTCAGTAATCTCATATAACTCCTCTTTTGGGCGGAATACCTCGACCATATCCACAGACCGGTTAATCTCCTCCAGAGAATGAAAGACACGTATGCCGCGAATTTCGGTCAGCTTTGGATTTGGATTTACCGGGATCATGTCATATCCGGTTTCATGCAGCACACGTAGTACGCCATAGCTGAACTTGGTCTTGTCGCCACTAGCGCCCACCATCGCAATGGTTTTGACTGAACGCAGGATGTCCGACAGATAGCCGGGTGCGTAATCATAGAGGTGATCGATGTCAGCTTCGGGCATTTAAGCCTCCTTGGGGGTCGCGATGTCTGCCTTAAGCTCATGTGGCTCCAGCGGATCAATGAAAGGGTTACGATAAAGTTTGTTGTGGCTTTCAACGCCGATTTCCAATCTGCAATCGCTAACCGCGCGGGCCACACACAGCAGAACATAGCCATTGTTAATCTGGCGATTATTCAATGCCACTTGTCTACGTTGATCCACCTCGCCAGCGATCAGTTTTGCAGCGCAGGTTATGCAGCCGCCATACTTGCAGCCATAGGGAAGATCGACACCTTGTTCGCGCAAAGCGTCCAGCAACGGACGCCGGGGATCAACTTGATAGGTTGCATCATCGCGGTTGGCGATTGTGATTGTTCGCATCTCGTTCACAGCCATATATCGCTTGTGCAATCGCCACCGGGATAGCGCGTTTCATGGCAGCGGCTGGGGCCATTTGGTTCCTGACCGAAATCAACAACGAAATCTTTGTTGATATTCATGCCGCCGTTTTTGACATCACAGTCGATCATCAGCATGACACCGCCCTGTGTACGAATTTCTGGGTAGAATTGGTTGTCCCAGGTAGAGAACAACGAGGTCGTGACATAAAGCCGTTTGCCATCAAGCGAGAGCTGAAACATTTGCGGGCCGCCAGCCACTTTGACACCGTTGATCTCGGGCGCTTTGCCCAGAAGCCCGCCCATCCAGATCTGCCCGGTTAGCACCGGATTGTGCGGATCAGAGATGTCGTATTGGCGCATATCACCGTGCAGCCAGTTGTTGAGGTAGAGGTATTTGTCGTCCATTGACACAAGAATAGCCGACATCACGCCGGGCACAGGAATGGGCCATTCGGAATGTGGTTCATTCTCTACATCAATGATTTTTTCCCATTCCCATTTCCCTGCTTTGGACTTCCAAAAATGGATGACATTGGAGCTAAGAGCAGCACCGCAGAACCCGTGCGTACTGTCTGGGTCATGCAGAAATTTTACTTCCAACGGGAGCAAGCCGTCTTCGCCAAGATACATCGTGTCGACTGGCACTTTTTTTTCAAAATCCCAGATGTGTAGGCGGCGACCATATTTCAGGTGGCCCACTTCCTCCAGATCAAATCCAGGCATAAATGTGTTCGGTGCGGCCCATTCAGAACTGACCATCACGTTATGGCGTGGTTGGTACCAAAAGTCATAACCAAATGGGATGTCGCCCATTGAGTTTTCCCAACGGCCAACGATCTCAAATTCCTTGTTCAGATGCAGATAGCCACCGGGCGCTTCGCCCTTTGCGTCACCTAGGAAGGAAATGATGATTTCAGAGCCCAGACAATGCACAGTGTGTGGGCCGCTCAGATTGGTTTTAGACTTGATCTCGGCCCCGTCAATCACCTTGTGCAGGCGTGGTGCAAATGGGTCCGTAGCTGTGTCGATAATATGGATGTTGTTAGACCGCACGCCTGGCACAAGCAGGTATTTACGGCTCATATCTGCGTCGTTGTGGCAGGAAGAACAGGCATTCCAGCCCATGTGATGCAATTCATCTCCGATGCCGGGCATTTCTAAGCGATGGATAACTTGGCTGTAGGTTGGACTTTCTGGATCCGCATCCACTGTCGCCAAATAGTCTGGCTTTTGGATGCCAGTCCCTGTGTAGATGGCGATTGTATATAACAGTTCCTCACGCGGTGCTCTGATCGCCTCTGCGGGGCTTGCATAGCCCGGGCCACAACACGCTCCGTCCATCTTCACATTTCTCCCTTGCGTTCATTTTTTAAATATCATAAATTGATAAAAAGATTATCGCAATGTAAAAATATGCATCTGGAACGCCTGACTTTCATACTCGAAGTTGTTGGACAAAAGGGCGAGGCTACAGTGGCCGAGATTTGCGCCCATTCAGACTTGCCCAAACCTTCTGCCTACAGGTTAGTGCAGGACCTTGTTAGTGTAGGTCTTCTGGAACCTGTGACCCGCGGGACGTTCTCTATTGGCTCACGCCTAAAGCGGATAACCCAAAGTGATCATTCTGATCGCGCCCTGCTTGAGGTGATTGCACCTGCGCTCAAGAAAGCTGCAACACAGTATGGCGCCGCATTTTTCCTGTCTCGGTTGCGTGGAAAATCCGTTGAAATTATCCATGTAGAAACTCCTGACACGGGGGTTTCCTATCTCCATCCTGGCTTGGGAAAACGCCCATTGCATGCCTGTTCTTGCTCCAAGGCGGTTGCTGCGTTTTTGCCTGAACTGCTCCTAACTAGCGATATGGAGGGCCGACTGCGCGCCTACACGGAATTCACACTGACAAATGTGAATGATTTGGAAGCCGAGTTTGAAACAATCCGCAACCGTGGCTTTGCAGAATGTGTCGAAGAGATTGAACGTGGCCTGTGTTCCGTCGCAGCGCCACTTGCGCCTAGCGGGCCAGGTGCTGCAATGTCCATCGGTGCTGCCGGATCGGTACGGGTCTTCACGCCAACGTTCCGCGACAAACTTGGAACCCGGATTGCCCGAATTGCGCAGGATGTATCGGCAAATTTGGGCTGGGTCGTTGCAGCAGACGCCAAACTGTCAGGTTAATTTTAAGGTGAACTTCCAATATGAGTCTTTTCAAAATCTGGCTTGATTTGACCTTTTCTGCACATAAACAAAATTGTAACGTCGGGCGCTCGAAAGTTTTGCATTATTTGGAAGAGTGGGGCTCAAAACTGTAATCACCTGCAATTTGTATTCACTACAGTCAAGAATTACCGCAGACAATTTGTAAAACATCACAATAGGCCTGTCTTTCGGCCTGCTATGCATGTTGTTCAATTTTATATTATGCAAATGATGTAGTTGCCGAACTGCCCAACTCGCCTTAATCTAACGAACATGGATGGGAATGATATTACACTAGATAAAATATACGCTTCTGACTTGCGTGACGTGGCGCTGCAGGACAAGTATGACCTGAATAAATCGTCGGTGTTTGTTAGCGGCACACAGGCACTGGTGCGTTTATGTCTCTTGCAGGCTGAAAAGGATCGCAAAGCTGGTTTGAATACAGCCGGCTATGTGACCGGTTATAGGGGCTCGCCGCTGGGCGGAATCGACCTGCAGTTCAGCCAGGCTGAACAGGCCTTAACCCAGGCAGGCGTGACTTTTCATCCCGGTCTAAATGAGGATTTGGCGGCAACAGCGGTCTGGGGTACACAACAGGTCAATCTTCATGATGAAGGTAAAAAGGATGGTGTCTTTGCGATTTGGTATGGCAAGGGGCCTGGTGTTGATCGAACAGGGGATGTGTTCCGGCATGGTAATCTGGCCGGATCATCAACGCATGGCGGCGTCTTGGTGCTGATGGGCGATGACCATGCAGGCGAGAGCTCTACCGTCTGTCATCAGTCTGAATATGCGATGATGGACGCGATGATTCCGGTTCTGAACCCGGCCAATTTATCAGAGATGGTTGATTTCGGTCTTCAGGGCTGGGCGATGTCGCGTTTTGCTGGGGTCTGGGTTGGTATCAAATGTGTGAAGGATAACATTGAATCCACCGCCTCTGTCCGGCTGACTGCTGATGAATTTTCCAGCCACCTTCCTAATGATTACACGCTGCCTTCTGATGGGTTGAATATCCGGCGTCATGATGATCGCTTTACTCAAGAGCAGCGCCTGCATGCCCAGAAAATGGCAGCAGTCAAAGCCTTTGCTCGGGCGAACCGTCTCGACCGCGTTACCGTTGATGGCGGTTCAGCGCCCCAGTTTGGCATAGTGTCCACAGGCAAAGCCTATATGGATGTGATGCAGGCCCTGGCTGATTTGGGGATCGATGCGACAATGGCTGCCCAACTTGGTTTGTCTGTATATAAGGTAGGGATGTCCTGGCCGCTTGACCCCGAAGGCATGACTGAATTTGCCGCCCCTCTGCAAAAAATGCTGGTTGTTGAAGAAAAGCGTGGCCTGATTGAGCCCCAGATTAAAGATTGTCTTTACGGTCAGGAAGGCGCACCGGCCATAATCGGAAAGTGTAATCATGACGGCAGCCGCCTGCTGCCTGAAGAAGGCTCTGTCAATGCCACACAGGTTGCGCAGATCATTGCCGAAGAGCTTCTGGACGGGGTCAAGCTTGATCGGTCTGTTAGTCACAATCTTGTTCGCATCAAGGCTCAGCTAAACCGATCTGTTGAAGCTCTGTCTTCAGCACGTCCGCCATATTTCTGCGCCGGTTGTCCGCATAATTCCTCTACTGTGCTACCTGAAGGCGCGCGTGGTTATGCGGGCATCGGCTGTCATTGGATGGCCCAGTTCATGGACCGGAATGTTGAAGGCAATACCCATATGGGAGGTGAGGGAGCAAACTGGATCGGTGAGGCCTGTTTTTCAACTCGCCAACATGTGTTCCAGAATATTGGTGATGGCACATTTAACCATTCTGGGTTGATGGCGATCCGAGCCGCAGTCGCTGCAAATGTGAACATCACCTATAAAATTTTATATAATGATGCGGTTGCCATGACAGGCGGACAGACACATGAAGGCGGGATGACACCAGTTGAAATCGCAAAATTGCTGGATGCGTCGGGTGTGCGTGAACTTGCTTTGGTGACAGATGATCTGAGCCGTCATGATCAATCAGCATATCCAGCCGGCGTTAGCTTTCACCACCGGGCTGAATTACAGCTTGTCCAACAAAGTCTTGGTCGAACAGAAGGGGTCACGGCGCTGATTTATGATCAGACCTGTGCTACTGAAAAACGCCGTCGCCGCAAGCGCGGCCTGATGCCAGATCCAGAGGAACGTATTTTCATTAACCCTGAAGTCTGCGAAGGTTGCGGGGATTGCGGGGTGCAGTCCAATTGTGTGGCAATATTGCCGCTGGAAACAGAGCTGGGCCGCAAACGCAAGATTGACCAGTCTGCCTGCAATAAGGATTTTTCTTGTGTAAAGGGCTTTTGCCCCAGCTTTGTGACCGTCTCCGGCGGGACAGTGCGCAAGCCAGATGCAGCGTTAGCTGTTGACGAAAAACTGCCTCTGCCGGCACCTGCTTTTGCTTTTGATAAGCCCGTGTCTTATGTGTTGACTGGTGTTGGCGGAACAGGTGTGGTGACGATTGCAGCCTTGCTGGGGATGGCGGCTCATATCGAATGCAAGGGCTGCGGGATTATTGATATGGCTGGTCTGGCCCAAAAGGGTGGGGCAGTGACAAGCCATATTCGTCTCGCTCCTCGGCCAGAAGATATCTCGGCCATCAGGATTGGCCCTGGCGGGGCAGATGTGATGCTGGGCTGTGATATGTTGGTCAGCGCGGACTCGGCACTATTGAAGTTGATGAACCAATCCGGTCATGTGGTGGCCAATACCAACGAAATGCCGACAGGGGGGTTCACACGCGATACAGAAGAACGTCTGCCTGGCCCTGAAATGGCGGCGCGTCTGTGTAGGGTTGTGGATGAGGGGCAGGCAACCCTAGTAGATACCAGCCGCATGGCCGTCAGGCTGCTAGGTGATACCATCGCTTCTAATTTGCTGCTGTTAGGGGTGGCCTGGCAGAAAGGTCTGATCCCGTTATCCTCTAATGCAGTTGAAAAGGCGATTACACTTAATGGTGTTGCTGTGCAGCAAAGCATTAATGCCTTCCGCTGGGGTCGGAAATGGGTTGTTGATGCAGGTGCGGTTGACAGGGAAGTTACTGCAGCTGAGGACAGGTCCGGTCTTGGCGCTGTCCAGCCTCTCACCGCATTGGATGATATCATCGCTGACCGGATGGCGCGCCTGACAAGCTATCAAAATTCCGCTTATGCTAGCCGATATCGTGAAAAGCTGGATAGTCTAATTGCTGTAGACACAGATGCGGGGCAGCATCTGTCCCGAGCAGTTGCACGGTATTTATATAAGATGATGGCGATAAAGGATGAATATGAAGTTGCCCGCCTCTATACAGATGGCCGCTTTGCAAATGCCTTATCCGCGCAGTTTGAGGGTGATATTTCGGTATCTTATCATTTGGCGCCACCTATGTTTTCAGGCGCTGATCCGGTCACTGGCCGGCCAAAAAAGGCTGTCTATGGCAGCTGGGTAAGGCCCGTCATGTCGGTTCTGGCCAGCTGCAAAAGCTTGCGCGGGACAGTGTTTGATCTGTTTGGCTACACAGCTGAGCGCAAAGCCGAACGTGCCGCCCTGACGCGTTATGAGGCCCTGCTTGATGAAGTTGCCGCGCGTCTGACTGCTGCAAATTACACAGCAGCTGTGCAGCTGGTCTCTGTGCCGGAACAAATCCGCGGCTTCGGACCTGTGCGTCATGCCCATCTTGTTGCCGCTGATAAGGCATATGCGGCAGCACAGGCTGAATTTGACAAGGCTTGTGATGCTGCCGCGGGGGCCAATTCTGGAAATAAGCCAAGAAAACGGTCTGCGTGATTGAAGACATGGCTTAGGAAATCCTTCTGTATTAAAAAACTTGTGATCAGAATAGAGTATAAACGATGACTTATGTACCGCCGACAGATGATATGAAGTTTGCCCTGCGCTATCTGGCCGGGTTTGACGCCGTGGCGGCGCTGCCTGCCTTTGCCGATACAGGTCTTGATTTGGCTGACGCGGTTATTGATGAAGCGGCCAAGCTGGCTTCAGATGTCATTGCCCCACTGAACCATGCTTCTGATCTGAAGGGGGCAGCCTATTCAGATACAGACAGTTCAGTTCAAACCCCAAATGGTTTTGCAGATGCTTACCGCGCCATGGCAGAGGGGGGCTGGACTTCAATGGAGGCGGAAGAGGCGTTTGGCGGCCAGAATATGCCGATGGCCCTAAGCGCGCCAGTTAATGAGATGTGGCAGTCTGCAAGTCTCAGCTTTGCTTTGTGTCATTTACTAACGCAAGGCCAGATTTACGCCCTGCAGAAATCAGCCTCCCAAGCGCAGAAACAGATCTTTGTGCCTCCGATGGTCGAGGGGCGCTGGACCGGGACGATGAATCTCACCGAACCTCAGGCTGGAACAGATCTGGCAGCCATTAAGACGCGAGCCGTTAAACAGGATGATCACTATCTGATCACAGGTCAGAAAATCTATATCACCTATGGTGAACATGATATGGCTGAAAATATTATTCATCTGGTTCTAGCCCGCACACTTGATGCGCCGGAGGGTGTCAAGGGCATATCTGTCTTTATTGTGCCGAAATTTCTAGTCAATCCGGATGGCACTCTGGGCGCACGCAATGATGTGCGCTGTTTGTCGATTGAAAAGAAGTTGGGCATTAAAGCGTCCCCGACAGCTGTCATGCAGTATGGCGAGTCAGGGGGCGCGGTCGGCTATCTGGTAGGTGAGGAAAATCAAGGCCTTTCAATTATGTTTGGGATGATGAACCATGCCCGTTTTGCAGTTGGCTTGCAGGGCTTGTCTGTTGCGGAACGAGGCTATCAGCAGGCGGTTGATTATGCGCAGAACCGTGTGCAAGGCACTCCGATTGACCGCAGCTCCGGCGCATCTATCGCCCATCATCCTGACGTGCTGCGGCTTTTATCTGTGATGCGGGCAGAAATAGAAGCGATGCGTGGTCTTACAGTGATTGGCGGGGCCGCCCTTGACCTGGCCCGGCATGGCCCTGATGAAGACAAGGCTAAGCTTGATGAACGGGCCTCACTATTAATCCCAGTCATTAAGGGTTGGCTGACTGAACGTGCGGTTACGCTAACCTCTGATGCGGTGCAGGTCCATGGCGGCATGGGCTTTATTGAAGAAACAGGGGCTGCCCAGCATTACCGTGATTCACGGATATTGCCGATTTATGAAGGCACAACAGCCATTCAGGCAAATGATTTGATTTTTCGGAAGACGCTGCGCGATAGCGGGGCAGCTGTTCGCGCTTTGCTGGCAGAAATGGAAGCTGATCTAATAGGGCTAGATGACAGGCTAGCGGCTCCTATGCGAAGCGCCATAGCTACCACGCACCAGACCCTTGATTTTCTCTGTGGCACAGCAAATGACCCGCGCCGGGCAGCTGTCAGTTCAGTTGACTGGCTGATGATGCTGGGCTGGTTATGCGGAGGGTGGGTTATGGCCAGATCAGGTCATGTTGTGGCAATAGGCAAGGCAGAAGAGTTCTCACAAAGCTTTCTGGACGCCAAGCGCGTCACCGCAGATATTTATCTGCAGCAATGTCTGCCTCAACTTGAAAGGCTGGCCCGTGTTATTACCGAGGGCGGTGATGCGGTTCTATCTATGGATCCGGACTGGTTGACCCGCCACTGATGCTGGTTTAACAAGCCCACTGAAACATAGCGTAGGGGCCGCTATTTGACTGACCCTTTAAATTTATACCAGAGGAAGACATTTTTATGAGCCAGGATTATAAATTTGATACGCTTTCGCTTCATGCGGGCCATATGCCTGACGATCGCCATGGTGCCCGTGCTGTGCCAATTTATCAGACCACCTCTTACATGTTCAAAGATACGCGCCATGCCGCCGCCCTGTATAATATGGAGGTAGGTGGACATCTCTATTCGCGGATCTCTAACCCGACTGTGGCGGTTCTTGAGCAGCGGCTTGCCGCCCTTGAAGAGGCTGCTGCTTGCACTGCAACAGCATCTGGTATGGCGGCTTTGTCTTCAGCTTTACTGACTATATGCTCATCAGGCGATCACATTGTGGCCTCCGCCCAGCTTTATGGTGCGAATGTGAATTTGCTGAAATATACCCTGCCCCGCTTTGGTATTGAAACCAGTTTTGTCTCTGCAACAGACCCTGATGCTATCAAGGCCGCAATCCAGCCAAATACCAAGTTGCTGTTTGGTGAAGTGGTGGGCAATCCCGGTCTCGATATCATGGATATCGAAGGTGTGGGACAGATTGCCCATAAGGCTGGCGTACCGCTGATCATTGATGCAACTTTTAACACGCCATGGCTGTTGAAGCCGCTCACAAAAGGAGCAGATATTGTTATTCATTCACTAACCAAATGGATTGGCGGACATGGGATTGCCATTGGTGGAGCGGTTGTGGATGGCGGCCGCTTTGACTGGGGTGAATCTGATAAATTCCCCACAATCGCATCCCCGCATTATTCAATGGATGGGATAAATTTTCATGAAGAATTTGGCCCGGCAGCATTTACCGCAAAGCTTCGGGCAGAAGCGATGTATAATTTTGGACCCTGCCTGTCGCCAACTAATGCCTTTCATATTCTGCAGGGGCTGGAAACCCTGCCACTGCGTATGCAGCGTCATATGGATAATACCCGTGCACTTTTGGATTTTCTTACTTCTCATGAAGATGTCGCTTGGGTCCGCCATCCGGACCTCTCGGATCATCCCGGCCATGACATTGCCAAAAGGCTGATGCCGCGGGGAGCAGGCTCGATTATTGCTTTTGGTGTGAAAGGCGGGCGCGAGGCAGGCCGTGCTTTTATTGAAGCTGTTGAACTGTCCTCTCATCTGGCCAATGTAGGTGATGCGAAAACGCTTGTGATTCACCCTGCTTCTACTACTCATTCACATATTGACGCAGACGCGATGAAGGCAGGAGGGTTGTCTGATGATATGATCCGTCTGTCTGTCGGTCTTGAGGATGTTGCTGATATTAAGGCTGATTTTGAAAGCGGTTTCAAAGCCGCCCGCCGGGTTACTGCTGAGGAACAGCGCTAGGAGCTGATTGAGGGCATAGATAAGGATAGGCGTGCCATGAAATTTGAATTTGAACAAATATTTGTCCATATTGCAACGGGCGGCAGGGCGCACAAGGATGGCGCAGACTTTGTTGTGTTTTTGCATGGCAGCGGGCAGAGTCATCTGACCTGGGGTCTGCAGAGCCGGTATTTTGCCTATGAAGGCTATAACATTATTGCCCCTGATTTTCCTGGCCATGGTTTATCGGGTGGTGCGCCCCTGACCAGCATTGAGGATATGGCAGACTGGCTTGCTAGGCTTCTGGAGGCAATGGGTGTCCAGACAGCCGCCTTCATTGGCCATTCGCAGGGTTGTCTTGTCACTCTGGAGATGGCCAGCCGGCATAGCGCATATGTTGACAAGCTGTGCCTGATCGCAGGTGCGGCAGCGATTCCGGTTAATGAATGGCTTGTGGATGCCTCTGCCTCGAAAATAGACGCCGCAATTGAGATGATGACTGGCTGGGGTCATGGAAGAACAGCCCATTTTCATGACAACACCCAGCCGGGGTTTAATCATTTAGGCTTTGGCCGGGCTTTGATGGCAGGTCATGACAAAACCGCCCTGCATACTGATTTGCAGGCCTGTAATGCCTATAATAAGGGAGCCGCTGCTGCTGCTGCTGTAACCCAGCCCTGCCATCTGATTCTGGCGGCCAGTGATAAAATGACACCGCTGAAACAGGGGCGCAAACTGGCTGGTATGATTCCTCATAGCACAATCACTGAAATTGCCGATGCAGGACATATGCTGCCCAGTGAACATCCTGACGCGGTCAATCTGCCTCTTGCCCAGTTTTTGGCGTCGTAACGATATCGGCATTATCAGCTTTTATGGGGTGTGTAATGACATCTGTTTCTCAGTTTTCTAAAATTGCGGTCATTGGAGCCGGTACAATGGGCAGTGGGATTGCTGCGCAGATTGCCAATGCGGACCTGCCTGTTTTGCTTCTTGATCTGCCGGCCAAGACAGCTGGGCAGCCGCATGCGGCTGCCGCCGCGATTGACCGGTTACTGGAATCTGATCCGCCGCAGCTTATGCATAAAAAGCGGGCGCAGCTGATTACAACTGGCACCATTGATGATGATTTTGATAAGCTGGCAGATTGTGATCTGGTCATCGAGGCGGTGATCGAACAGTTGCCGGTGAAACAGGCTTTATATAAACGCTTGCATCAGACGATCTCACCGAATTGTATTGTCACCTCAAACACCTCAACCATTCCTATAAGCCTGCTAATTGCCGAGATGCCAATTGATTTTGCCCGCCGGTTTGCAATCACACATTATTTCAATCCGGTCCGCTTTATGCGGCTTTTGGAGCTTGTGCGGGGTGAGCAGACAGATGAGCCGGTAATCAAAAAGCTGGCTGATTTTAATGATCGTGTGCTGGGCAAAGGTGTGGTCAGATGCGGTGATACACCAGGCTTTCTGGGTAACCGGGTCGGGGTCTATGCGCTGCAGCTGGCCCTGCATGAAGCTATCACTGCAGGCATTCCAATTGATACAGCTGATGCGCTGGTGGGCCGTCCGTTCGGGGTTCCCAAAACGGGCGTGTTTGGGCTTTATGATCTGATCGGGATTGATCTGATGTCTGATGTCGCCGCCTCTCTCCGCTCCATCCTGCCAGCAGATGATGCGTTTCATGCGGTGGGTGATGACCCGGCCCTGAACAAAGCGATGATTGCCGCTGGCTATACAGGCAATAAAGGCAAAGGTGGTTTCTATCGCGACACAGCGTCTGGGCGTGAAGTGCGGATCATTGAACAGGGAGGCGATGGCCTAGCCTGGCGAAGCGTCGTAACAGAACTGCCTGCCGCTGCTTCTGCCTCAGCAGAAGCGCAGGCGCGCCAGGCAGAGCCGCTTGACCCCGTCTTACAAGATACTAGTCCTGCAGGTCGCTTTGCCCAGACGGTTCTGGTTAAAATCCTGTCTTATGCAGCCTCTCTTGTCCCAGAAATTACGACCTCGCCTCAGGATATTGATGATGCGATGAAGCTGGGCTTTAACTGGCAGCGCGGCCCATTCGAGTTGATTGATGCGGTGGGTCTAGACAGGCTGTGCGAGTTTGCAGATGAACTGGGTCTTGCCCTGCCCAGTCAGCTGACAGCGCGCAACCGTCCCTATTATGCGGTCCATGACAGCCAACTGGATATAGATACTCATGATAAAGGCTACCAGCCGGTTGCCCTGCCAGAGGGGGTAATGCGTTTTTCCCTTTCCCGCCGGACAGCTGAAAAGATCTGCAGCAATGACGCTGCCAGCCTTTACCGGCTGGAGGGTAATTTGCGGTTGGTCGAATTTCACTCAAAGGCAAATGCGCTGAATGATCAGTCCATGCAGATTGTTGCCCAGGCTGCCGCTGATCACGGTCAGGGGATTGTGGTGCATAATGATGCCCAGCATTTCTCAGCTGGTGTTGATCTCAACCAGTTTCTGGCCTTTATCAATGCGGGCAGCTGGACAGAGATGAACAGCTTTCTTGATCGCTTCCAGAACGCTGTGAAGCAGTTGAAATATTGTCCTGTACCCGTTGTGGGCGCGCCATCTGGTTTGGCGGCAGGTGGCGGCTTTGAAGTGCTGATGCATTGCGATAAGTTGGTCGTGCATTCAAATTCAACCCTTGGCCTAGTTGAATCTGGGGTTGGGCTGGTGCCTTCTGGTGGAGGCGTGAAGGAGAGCTATCTGCGCTGGTATCAGGTCAGTGGTGACTGGGATGAGGCGGCCTGGCAGACCTGGATGCAGATAGGCTATGGTCGCACCGGCACATCACCTGAATTGTCAGCAAAATTTCAGTATTTCCGCACCGGCCATGATGTTGCACTTCTCAGCCGTGACCGGCTCCTCCCCTTGGCGATAGATACAGTCCGGCAGATGCAGGACAGTTACATCCCGCCAAAGCCACCAGCTGTGCAACTGGCCTCACCTCAGCTGATGGACAAAATGAAGGCCTTCATGGCGGAAGGTGTCGCAAGAGGTGATTTTGCTCCACATAACCAGGTTGTAGCGATGCAGATTGCTACCATCATTGTGGCTAGTAAGGATGAAGCGCAGCACAGCGATGAGCAGGCCTTGTTTGACCGTGAAAGACGAGCGTTTCTAAATCTAGCAAAAACAGACACAACCGGCAAATGGATCGCTGCCTTGTTGAGGGCATAAAGGGCGCTGAAGGTGCGGCAGAGGATTTCTTAGGCGCCCAGCCGGTAAGGCGGTTTATCAGGCAGAGCTTCATCACGTGGGTCATGGCTGACCAGCAGAACAGGTAGCTTTCGCTTCACAGCTTCTTCACGGACCAGCTTCACCATCTCTTCACGCCGGCCTCCGTCAAGGCTTGAAAACGGCTCATCCAGCAACAGAGCTCGTGGTTGGGCCAACAGTGTGCGCAAAAGCGCAAGTCGGGCCTGCTGGCCGCCTGATAGGGTTTGCGGATCACGTAGGCCCATACCGGCCAGCCCGGCCTTGGCCAGCGCCTCTTTAATAGCGTTTGTGCGGTCTGCGCCAGTGACAGTAGCAACCAGTCCAAAGCCCAGATTATCCGCAACAGTCAGATGCGGAAATAATAGCGGGGTTTGAAATAACAGGCCAAGCTTACGCCGCTCAGCAGGCAGATCAGAAAGAATCTGCCCGCCCAGTCTGACTTGTCCGCTGGCGCGCAGTCCTGGTGTTTGCAGCCCGGCCATCCAGCGCAGCAGACTTGATTTTCCTGCCCCGCTTGGTGCAGTCAATAAGGAGATCTCACCCGGGGCAATTGTCAGGTTTAGGCCGGAAAAGAGCGGAACTGCGCTAAAACCTAATTCAATGTCACATAATTCAAGCATATTAATTTCTGCTTCTATCGCCTGAAGGCCGTCTTTTCAGTGATAATCAGTGATGCAGTCTTTTAGCCTATTGTTGCGGTATAGCCGAACTCTGTTGTGAGTTGAAAGCTGTTTTGCCAGGTATTGAAAATTTATGCTTTGTTTCGTAGATTCTTTACCCGTTTTTCATATACTGTCGCTAAACGGCCTGTCTGGCCACATAATTTGGGCCCCATCCCCTCAGCGGGGTCATTATGTTACGAAATATGGAGGCTCATATCATGACTGCACAGCGTTCTTTTCCTTCATTTTCTGTTCTTTGGATGTTGTCTGCCCTAAAGGCCTTATTTGCTGCAGGGCTTATGGCTTTTCTGCCTTTTTCGACTATGGCTGCAGATAAATTTGAAACCTTTGTTGATCAGGCCCGTGGTCAGTCTGTTTATTTCAATGCTTGGGGCGGCTCGCCGGCGATTAATGCCTATATTGCCTGGGCAACAGATCAGCTAAAAGTTCGGAATGATATTACCCTTATCCATGTCAAGCTGACCGATACGGCTGATGCGGTCAGCCGCATTCTGGCGGAAAAGACAGCCGGCAAGACATCTGGCGGCTCTGTTGATTTGGTTTGGGTAAATGGCGAGAATTTTGCCTCGCTGAAACGCCAGAACCTGCTTCAGGATGAAGGCTGGGCTTTTTCCTTGCCGTCTTTTGCCTACACGGATTCTGCTGCACTGCCTGCGATTATAAGTGATTTTGCAACCCCAACAGACGGGCTTGAATCGCCCTGGGGCCGGGCCCAGCTGGTGTTTGGCTATGATACAGCTTATGTTGCCGCCCCGCCGCGCTCAGCCTCCGCGCTGGCAAACTGGGTAAAGCAGAACGACAATCAGGGCCGTTTTACCTTCCCAAGGCCACCTGACTTTACAGGCACCAGTTTTTTGAAACAGATTGCGCTGGAAGTTGTGCCTGACAGCAGCATATTTGCCGCACCTGCCCCTGCTAATATGGATTCTGCAGATGCGATGCTCCGGCCGCTTTGGGCCTGGCTTGCGGATGTGTCCCCTCATCTGTGGCGGGCAGGGCGGCATTACCCAGTCAACTATACTGATATGGTGCGCCTGCTGGGAGATGGAGAGGTGGCAATTGCCATGGCTTTCAATCCAGCCGAATTCTCAAACGGGATTGCACAGGGCGTTCTGCCGGATACTGTCCGCAGCTATATTCATGAGGGCGGTACGCTGGCCAATGTGCATTTTGTGGCGATCCCCTTTAATGCGAATGGTCCGGCGGCCAAGGTAGTGGCCAATTTCCTGCTCTCACCAGAAGCCCAGCTGCGCAAAGCTAATTCTGAGATCTGGGGCGATCCGACCGTCTTATCGATGGCCAAATTGCCCCCTGAGGATGCTGCTGCTTTTGCCGGTCTGCCGCGTGGGATAGCGACTTTATCTGATGCGCAACTATCACACAGCCTTGCTGAACCGCACCCATCCTGGGTGAAGGTGATTGAACAGGGCTGGGAGAAACGCTATGCCGCAAATTAGGTTTGAGCGTATGAATAACAGGTGATCTCACGCATGTCAGGCCAGCTCTATACCGCCTACCATACGGCTATGGCGGCCGGCACTAAAGTGATTCTGATTTTTGTCCTTACACCGGTGCTGGCCGGGCTTGTTGGGGCTGTGTTGCCGGCAACAGGCTGGTTCCCACCTTTAGGCGGGGATGCGATTTCACTTTCACCACTGCGTACCTTTCTATTAGAACCAGGCCTTATCACATCTGTTAGTCTCTCCATCTTTACTGCATTGACGGCGACCACACTGTCTTATTTGTTGGCGATAGGTCTGCTGGCGGTTCTGGTGGGCACAGGCGGGGGAGCGTTTCTGACCCGTTTGATCTCACCGCTGCTTTCCGTCCCACATATAACCATAGCGGTGGGTTTTTTATTTCTGCTGCAGCCTAGCGGCTGGCTGATACGACTCCTCTCGCCGTGGGCTACAGGCTGGGACCGGCCACCCAATCTGAATCTTGTGCCGGATGAAATGGGCTGGATGCTGGTTGCAGGGTTGGTGGCCAAGGAAGTACCGTTCCTTATTTTGATGGGATTATCTGCGGCCAGCCAGATTGATGCGCGCCGCCTGCTGGAAGGTGGACGCTCGCTTGGATATGGCCCTCTGACGAGCTGGTATTTGGTGGTGCAACCCCAGCTGGGCCGCCGTCTTTTTCTGCCGGTGATGATTGTGCTGGTTTTTTCCGTCTCTGTTGTGGATATGGCCCTTGTGCTTGCCCCGTCTACACCGGCGCCGCTAGCGGTGCGCATTCTAGTCTGGTTCCGTGATCCAGATCTTATGCGCCAGTTTGTAGCTGCGGTGGGTGCGTTGGTCCAAATGGGTTTGGCACTGATTTGCTGCGCTATCTGGGTAGCTGCCTCTGCTATCTGCGCGCGGATTATCCGTCACATCTGCTGGTCTGGCTGGCGGCTCATGACACATCCGCTTCTGGCTCGTGTGGGCCGATTCTGGCTGTTGGGGCTGGCGGTTCTACCCTGTGCTCTGGCTGCAGCGGGTCTCACCTCATCTCTAATTTGGGCTTTTGCTGATATTTGGCGCTTTCCGGACGGCCTGCCATCCCGTTGGGGGCTGGCGGCTTGGATGATGACAGGCGATGGGCTGGTGCATGCGGCTTTAACCAGCCTTGTTCTGGGCTTGGCGGCAGCTTCTGTATCTGTGTTTGCAGCCGTGTTTTGGCTGGAAGGCGTCTCTGCTCGAACAAGGACAGGAGGACAGATCGGGAGGGTGGACAGGTGGGCGGGCACGCGAGCTGAGGGGCTGATTTATCTGCCACTTCTGATCCCTCAGGCTGCGTTTCTTTTTGGGCTCCAGATCCTGCTGATATGGCTAGGGGTGGATGGCATGTTTCTGACCCTTTTATGGGTGCATGCAGTATTTGTCTTTCCTTATGTGATGCTGTCGCTGGGGCCGTCGTGGCGACGGTTTGACACAGGTTTTACAGATTTGGCTGCCAATCTGGGCGCAGGGCCATGGCGCCGATTTTGTGCGGTGAAACTGCCAATTTTACTGATCCCTGTGTTGACTGCCTTCGCGGTGGGGTTCGCTGTCTCACAAGCGTTATATCTGCCGACCGTATTTGCCAGTAACGGACGCATCGCAACCCTGACAACAGAAGCGGTAATCCTTGCATCAGGCGCCAGCCGTCAGACCTTGGGAGCGGCCTCTTTTTTGCAGATGGCACTGCCGCTCGTTGTTTTTCTGGCGGCGGATTTGGCTGGCTTAGCCAGATTCCGCCGTTTCAGTTGGTTCAGAGTTTAGGAGAACTTGTGTTTTGCACTGGATGTGGCGTTTGCCAGATCTCAGTCGTTGCCCGTCTGCTTGCACCTGTGTAACTTTTATTTGAGTATGAAGACTAGGATTAAATGGGTGCAGAAGGGTTAGCGGAAGGCATGAGAGGTGCATTTCAGACCACGACGACAGACAACATCTGTCTTGTCATAAATAGTAATGCCAGCGGCGACGGGACGCGCCCAGCGCTTTCCCCATCTTATGTAAGCGGGCTGACTGATCTTCTGCAAGCTTTCCGGCTAGAACCGGATAAAGCACCCTGTGCGGTGATGTTATCCAGAGCTGAAGCTTCTTTATCAACTAAGCCGTTAGGGTGGTTCAGCGCTGGCACAGATGAAGGTCAAGTCCGTCTGGCGGCAAGGTTGAGCGGTGAGAAACCAGGTAATAAAGACAGGCAGGGCAGATGACGGTAACAGGATATGATTTTACGGGTCGCAAGGTTGTGATCACAGGTGGAGGCAGCGGGACAGGGGCCTGTATGGCCCGTCACTTCGCGGAATCTGGCGCACATGTTATCATTGCTGGACGCCGCAAATCAACTCTTGAGGCGGTTGCTGAAGGATTTGATACGATTTACCCCTTCGTTTGTGATGTCACTATAGAAAAGGCTGTCGCGGACCTGTTTGATTTTGCGGAGGCAAAAGAGACAACCCAATCTGCGGCGGATATCGTTATCGCTAATGCTGGCATCGCGGCCAGCGCCCCCCTCGACAAGACAGATCGTGGCCTGTGGGACCAGATAATCGCGGTAAATCTAACTGGCCCGTTCCTGACGTTGCGTGAAGGGCTGGCACGAATAAAGGCGGCCCAATGCCAGCAGGGGCGGCTTATTGCCATTGCATCGATGACGGCGAAGCGAGCGTATCCATATATTTCGGCTTATGCTGCCAGCAAACATGGGGTTCTAGGGCTGGTGAAATCAGCAGCCTTAGAGGTTGCAGCTCTTGGCACTAGCGGCTCTGAATCTGAACAGAAAAATATCACAGTCAATGCGATCTGTCCGGGTTATCTGGATACTGAAATGACCCAGTCCTCAATTGCTAATATCGTTGAAAAAACAGGCCTGTCGTCCAAAAAGGCAGCTGAAAAGCTGCATAGTTTTTCACCGCAGAAACGGCTGTTCACGGCTGATGAGGTAGCTCAGGCGGCCCTTTACCTGGCTAGCCCGGGAGCGTCAGGTATTAATGGGCAGGCCCTGTCCATTGACGGGGGAGAAACCTGGTAACACATCAGTCACCAGCTTCCAGTATTTTCCATCGACGCCCAGGGTTCTGCTGGGGCCTGTGCCTCGCCTTCCTGCAGCAGTTCAAGCGAGATACCGTCAGGAGATTTCACAAAGGCCATGCGCCCATCACGTGGAGGCCGGTTAATAGTGACCCCCTCTGCCATCAGTTTAGCGCAGGTGGCGTATATATCTTTCACGGTAAAAGCCAAGTGTCCAAAATTTCGGCCACCTGTGTAGGTTTCTTCGCTGTCCCAGTTATAGGTCAGCTCAACTTCTGGCGCGCGCTCAGCCTTGGCCTGTTTCAGATCTTGGTCAGCAGCTAGAAAGATAAGGGTAAATTTTCCCTCCGGTACATCCTTGCGGCGGGTTTCAACCATGCCCAGCTTACCAACAAAAAAATCAAGTGCAGCATCAATGTCGCCAACCCGGATCATTGTGTGAAGATATTTCATAAAACAGCTCTCTTTCTTGAAATGGATAAATGTATCCACCCTATATTTTTCCTGCTCAGAATAGCCTGTTCTGGCGGTAAACCTCAATCCACTTTTTTCATCAGACCGGCGCACATAAGATAAATTGACCTGTACAAAATTGCTGATATCTTAACAGCACACCCGTGTAAACCTGACAAGCAAAGAAGAGACCTATCATGTCTGAAACTGTTCTTCATTATATCAACGGTAAAAAAACTAGTGGGTCATCAACCCGCAAAGCTGATGTATTTAATCCTGCTTTGGGCGAGAAGACAGCTGAGGTAGTGATGGGCGTTGCTGCTGATGTTGACGCAGCGGTTCAGGCTGCCAAAACGGCCTTTCCTGCGTGGGCAAACACGCCGCCTGTGCGCCGTGCTCGGGTGATGTTCAAATTCCTTGAATTGGTTAAGCGCGATAAGGAAAAACTGGCCGCTGCGATTACCTCTGAACATGGTAAGGTGTTTACCGATGCCTGCGGCGAGGTGGAACGCGGTATTGAAGTGCTAGAATTTTCATGTGGCATGCCTGCGCTGCTGAAAGGTGAATATTCAGCACAGGCCTCAACAGGTATTGATAACTGGACCTTCCGGCAGCCGTTGGGTATTGCCGCAGGGGTAACCCCTTTTAATTTTCCGGTGATGGTGCCGATGTGGATGTTTCCGTTAGCGATTGCTGCTGGGAACTGCTTCATCCTGAAGCCTAGCCCTACTGACCCGACAGCTTCATTGATGATGGCTGACCTGCTGGCAGAAGCTGAGTTGCCAGATGGTGTGTTTTCAGTCATTCAGGGCGATAAAGAAGCTGTTGACGCGATTTTGGAAAATCAGTCTATTTCAGCTGTTTCCTT
This sequence comes from uncultured SAR116 cluster alpha proteobacterium, assembly GCA_902523435.1. Lineage (GTDB taxonomy): Bacteria > Pseudomonadota > Alphaproteobacteria > Puniceispirillales > Puniceispirillaceae > JADHLI01. The sequence goes on along the minus strand of CABYZM010000019.1, from coordinate 8,778 downwards.
CGTCGGTTCGACCCCGATTGCACACTATATTTATGAAAAGGGGGCGGCAAACGGCAAACGTGTGCAGGCCTTAGGCGGTGCTAAAAATCATATGATGGTTATGCCAGATGCAGATCTAGATAAGACGGTCGATGCGCTGGTTGGCTCTGCTTATGGCTCAGCTGGCGAACGCTGCATGGCAATATCGGTTGCGGTTCTGGTTGGCGATGTTGCCGATAAAATTGTGCCAGAGATTGCGGAGCGTGCAAAGACGCTGAAAGTAAAAAACGGGATGGAGCTGGATGCTGAAATGGGCCCAATCGTGACATCAGTTGCTCATGAGCGGATTACGTCCATGATCGAACAGGGCGTCAACGAAGGGGCTGACCTGGTTGTTGACGGCCGCAGCGTGTCTGTGCCGGGACATAATCAAGGATATTTTATGGGCGGCAGCCTGTTTGACCATGTCACCCCGGAGATGAGCATTTACCAGGAAGAAATTTTTGGCCCGGTTTTATCCTGTGTGCGCGTTGAAAACTCAGCCGAAGGCATTGAGCTTATCAATAATCACCGTTATGGAAACGGTGTGTCTGTCTTTACCTCAGATGGGAATACAGCACGTGAATTCTCGCGCCAGATACAGGTAGGCATGGTTGGAGTTAATGTGCCGATACCTGTGCCAATGGCTTGGCATGGATTTGGTGGCTGGAAACAGTCTCTATTTGGAGATTTGCATGCGTTTGGCAATGAAGCAGTGCAATTCTATACAAAGCAGAAATCTGTAATGCAGCGTTGGCCAGACTCGATCGCCAAAGGGGCAGAATTTGTCATGCCAACAGCCAAATAGGCAGTTCATCTGTGCGTGATATTGAGGCAGATGGTGCGCAGCTGGATGCTGCCCCTGAAGTGATGTGCGACGTTGTAAATTTAACCCACCTGCTCACCTCTGTCCGCGCAGCAGGCAGTGCTATACTGAAGGTTAGAGAACAGGGTGTTTCTGCCCGTTATAAGGCAGATGCCTCACCTGTCACACTTGCTGATGAACAAGCAAATGCCATTCTAGTGGCTGCGCTGGCCGACCTGTACCCTGACCTTCCGGTAATCTCAGAAGAAGAGTCTGGTAGCCATAAGCTGTCTCCCCAAGTGCTGTATGCTCTGGTTGATCCGCTCGACGGAACACGTGAATTTCTGCGCAGCGACAGTACCGGGGCCTGGACTGTGAATATTGGCCTCATAAAAGACAGGTGCGCAATAGGCGGTATTGTCTACGCACCCTATCTTGACTGGTTATGCTGGGGCGGGCCAGCTACAGGTACGTGGCAGATAAAATCCGGCCAGCTCTCCAAAGTGACTGTCCGGTCCTGTCCAGATACGGGGCCAGTTGCGGTGGCCAGCCGCTCACATCTTGATCTGCAGACAAAACAATTTCTTGACCAGCATGGAATTGAGCAGACCACATCTGTTGGCTCATCGCTAAAATTTTTACTTCTGGCAACAGGCCAGGCTGATATTTATCCGCGATTTGGTCCAACCATGGAGTGGGACACAGCCGCAGGTGAAGCTGTGCTGGCTGGGGCAGGCGGAGCAGTTTATGACGTGCAAGGACAGTTGCATCGTTACGGCAAGTCAGGCTGGCGTAACGGCCCGTTTATCGCTTGCGCCGGCTTTACAGTTTTCTGATCCCTTAAAAAAGCTGTCTGCTTTTCCGGACAGAGACAGGTTGAGCGTGTCTGATCCCAAAAACGTCTTGCTACCCAGACAAAAATTATGATTAGCTTTCAGATCGGATGCATGTGGGCAGGAGGATGTTATGAAAACACGAGCAGCTGTAGCGTTTGAGGCAGGTCAGCCTCTTGAGATCACTGAACTTGATTTAGCTGGACCTCAAGCGGGCGAAGTACTTGTTGAAATTAAGGCAACAGGCATCTGCCATACAGATGAATTTACACTTTCAGGGGCAGATCCTGAAGGGTTGTTTCCTGCTGTGCTGGGCCATGAAGGGGCAGGCATTGTGCGTGAAATCGGTGCTGGGGTCACCTCAGTTAGTGTGGATGACCATGTGATCCCGCTTTACACGCCTGAATGCCGGGAATGTGATTATTGCCTGCACCCCAAAACCAATCTGTGTCAGGCCATTCGCACCACACAGGGTCAGGGCTTGATGCCGGACGGCACATCCCGCTTTTCGCACAAAGGTATACAGGTACATCATTATATGGGAACCTCGACCTTTTCTAATTTCACGGTTCTGCCTGAAATTGCGCTTGCGCGTGTCAACAAGGCCGCGCCTTTTGATAAGATTTGCTATATCGGCTGCGGTGTAACAACAGGTATTGGTGCTGTGATTAACACCGCCAAAGCAGAGACAGGCTGTACGGCGATTGTTTTTGGACTTGGCGGGATCGGCCTGAATGTGATTCAGGGACTTCGCCTTATTGGCGCTCGCCAGATTGTTGGGGTTGACCTAAATGATGACAAGCGCGCATGGGGGGAGCAGTTTGGCATGACTGATTTTGTCAATCCGGTTGCGGTGTCTGGTGATCTAACAGCCCATCTGATTGAAGTGACTGGCGGCGGGGCTGATTATACTTTTGAATGTATAGGCAATACAGATGTGATGCGCGTGGCCCTGGAATCAGCGCATAAGGGCTGGGGTGAATCCATCATTATTGGCGTGGCCGGTGCAGGTAAAGAAATCGCAACCCGGCCCTTTCAGTTAGTCACAGGCCGGTCCTGGCGAGGGACAGCTTTTGGCGGGGCAAGGGGTCGCACGGATGTGCCGAAAATCGTGGACTGGTATATGGACGGACGAATTGAAATTGACCCAATGATTACCCATCACCTGAGCCTTGATGAAATTAATAAAGGCTTTGATCTGATGCATGAAGGTCAGTCAATCCGTTCTGTTGTCTCTTTCTGATAGTTAAAAAAAGGTGCCTGGAACGCAGAAAAAGTTGTGGGCAGATAAGATATGGTGACAGCAACGGCTTTCAGAGAAGCATATTCGGCAGGCAAGATGACAGCCTTGTCTTATGCGCAGGCCTGTCTTCAGGAAATTGAACGAAGTGATGGCCAGATACAGGCATGGGAACATCTTGTGCCAGACGCGGTGCGTCAGATGGCAGAACAGGCCGATGGCGCTTCGGGAGCAGATGACATGAAGCCTCTGCGAGGCGTGCCTGTGGGGATAAAGGATATTATCGATACATGTGATGCGCCGTGCAAATGGGGGTTAGCTGAGTTGGCGGGTCGCCAGCCAGAGGCTGACGCCACTCTAGTGACGAGCTTACGGCGTGCTGGTGCGATCATTTTTGGCAAAACAGTAACAACCGAATTTGCCTACCTTGAGAAAAGCCGGACCCGTAATCCGCATGATCACAGCTTCTCTCCAGGTGGGTCTTCCAGCGGGTCGGCTGCTGCGGTGGCCGCAGGTCACATCCCACTGGCAGTTGGCACGCAGACAGGTGGGTCTGTAATTCGCCCGGCCTCATACTGTCAGGTGCATGCGCTGAAACCCACACATACGGCAATTGATAAACAGGGCGTATTACAAACCTCTCAGACATTGGACCAGGTGGGGTTTTTTGCTAGTTGCCTAGATGATATTTGTCTGCTCTCCTCTGTTCTTGTGAATACGCCACCTCTGGTTGAGATAGAGCCTATTTCTGTGCCCCGCCTATTGATGTGGCAGGGGCTGTATGATGAACAGGTGGAGACCTATGTGCATGAGGGACTTCAGACCATCGCCGCCCATCTGGGGGCTGTGGTTGATCTCTCTCCGGCACCACAGGAGCTAATTGCCCGTTTTCAGGCTGCACATAAAACCATTTATGATTTTGAGATCAGCCAAAACCTACACCCCATTATAGACCCGCAGCCAGATAAAATCTCAGCCCATGCAAAGGACGCAGTTCGGCGTGGCCGACTGCTAAGCACAAAAAAATATCGAGAAGCGCTTCTTGTGCGCGAAGAAGCCCGATCGTTCATGGCCACTGTTTTTACAGATTATGACGGGCTTTTGAGCGCGTCAGCAACCGGCCAGGCCCCAACCTTTGAAAACGGGACAGGTAATCCGGCCAGTAATACCTTATGGAGCCTGTGCGGCAACCCCTGTTTGTCGCTGCCTTTGTCCGGGCCGTTGCGCATAACAGGGCCAGCCGGACTTGGTGTTGGTGTTCAATTGACAGCGGGGCTTGGAGATGATGAAAAATTATTGCAGACTGGAATATGGCTAGAAGATCGCTTGACCTAACTGTTAATGAACAGACGGCGAAAGATAAATAATGGCAAAAACACCTATCTTCATTGATAATTTGCAATATGCAAACTACTCGCCCGCTTTGTTTGATGAAATGGCAGCAGCTGGATTATCAGCAGTTCATGTGACCATTTGCTATCATGAAAATTTCAGACAGACTGTTGAAAATATAATCACTTGGAACCGGCATATCGCTGCCCATCCGAACAGGTTGATGTTTGGACGCACAGCTGCAGATGTCCATGCTGCGCACAGTTCAGGCCGGACAGCGATTTTCTACGGCTTGCAGAACTGCTCACCAATGGAAGATGATATCGGCCTCATTGAGATCCTGCATCAACTGGGGGTGCGGTTTATGCAACTCAGCTATAATAACCAGTCTTTGTTGGCAACAGGTTGTTACGAGTCAGAAGATCCGGGTCTTACCCGTTTTGGTCGGCAGGCTATTAGAGAAATGAACAGGGTGGGGTTGGTGGTGGATATGAGTCATTCCTCTGAAAGGTCTAGCTTTGAAGCGATTGAATGCTCATCCCGGCCAATCACCATTACCCATGCCAACCCAAGCTGGTGGCACCCGGCCAGGCGAAACAAATCACATGAGTTGATTAAAGCCTTGACTGATACAGGAGGCATGATCGGTTTTTCCTTATACCCACATCACTTAAAAGAGGGCAGCGGCTGTTCATTGGCGAATTTCGCAGAAATGGTTGCCATGGCAGCTGAACGGTATGGTGTTCATGCACTGGGTATAGGTTCTGATCTTTGTCAGGACCAGCCTGATTCAGTAGTTGAATGGATGCGCAATGGCCGCTGGTCAATTGAACCTGATTTTGGCGAAGGCAGTGCCGATCAACCGGGCTTTCCGCCACAACCGAACTGGTTTGAAGGAATAAAGGATTTTCCTAATATTTCTGTTGGTCTGGCTGAGATTGGGTTTTCAGCAGATGAAATTGCTGACATTATGGGGCTGAATTGGTTGCGGTTTTATGAGCAAAATTTTCGCGCCCTTGCCCAGGGCAAAACCACAAGCTGATCGACAGAGTTTATGCAGGCAAAACAAACGAAAATATGTGGTCGGGCGCTGCCCCGGCTGCGCCCACCTGATGAGGTGATGAAGCTTTCGCGTCTGGGCTCATTTTTTCCCCATCGGCTGAGCTTTATGCGCACCCTGATCCGCCGTGTGGCAGAGGAGGATGCATGCATGACCGTCACTGGGAATACCCTAGACCAGAATGGATATGGTCATGTGGTTCTATCCCTGCCGGTTAGCGGGAAGATTTTTTCACTTATTGCTTTCAGCCGTCCGCTGGATGATTCCGATCGAACAGATCGAGTCATTGCCACCAAATGGGATGCAAGTTTTTGTCTGTTCGACGGCATACCAGCTCAGCAGGATATCCAATATCTGGCCGATCAGGTTACCCGCCAGGAAGCTGGCACCTATCACGATAAGGTGCTCACCCTTTCGCGTGCGAATAAATCAGTGCGTCTGTTTGCGCATGTTGTTGAACAGCTTGCTGCTGGCGCCCAACCTGACAGTGTCCAGCTAACCGCAACTGGTTATCTGATGCGCACAACAGCTGTATACGGAAATGGGAAATTTGGGATTGCAGATCGTGACCGTCTAACTGGCTACACCGGACTGTCTGGCCCGTTCCAAGCAGAAATGTTGACTGTCTTTTTAATCCGTGAATTCACCTTGTTGCTGGCAGAACATTGTGCGCAAGAGAAAGGTGGCAAAGCAGCAGCTCGGCTTGATACGCCTGTCCGACGTTATATCGGGGTTGGTAATTCAACAGGGTTGGGTATGGCCCCTTTTCTGGTCAATCACCCGTGCCTCATTCACAGCTGGATCATGGCCCGTGAGGTGGCTTTGGCAACTGCACGTAATGTGAAAGTAGCCACACCGGCACAACTGTCTCGGTTTTCTATTCTCATGAGCAGGGCGGCAGCCCATGTCAACCAATGGGAGGTTGACGACCCTATTCAGATGGCGCGCATTGTGCAGTTGCGCAAGGAACTCGCACAACAGATAAATCTACTTCGTGACCAGCCCCTGGCGGTGTTAAACCCCTTTGCCGATGCTTTTGGTCGGGTTAAGACCTGTTCTGAAGAAATGCAGGAGTTGATGGTTTCCCTGCTGATCGAGCTGATCCCCGAACAGATTGATGGGATGGCAGACTGCATGGCTAACCCCTTTACGCCGCAGCTTTATCCGGCAATGCGCCTGGCTGAATTGTCTGCGTTGGTGGATACACATTACCATTGGACGAATGATATTGATTTGTCTTCCCCGTCTGCACAGGCGCATTTCTGGTATGTGTCAGAAGAGAAGCTAGAACCGCGCATGGGTAATCGTTATGACGAAGACGGCGCAGAACGGGAAATGCCGTTCAACATCCCTGCCTATGTGGCTGATCTGCGTCGTGCATTACAGAGTGCTGATGACAGCCTTACGGTTGCTGAGTTTCTGATTCATCATCCTGAACTGCGCCATATTGTAAGGCGTGTGCAGACAACAGCCCGTTATCCTTACGGCGAGATTAGAGATAATCTGGTTGATGGGGCCTGCCGGCCTATTGATCTTTTAAGATGTAAGTTATCTTTTTTTGGGGCCAGTAAATTTGACCCCAAATCAGATCGCTGGACGCGCATTACCCTTTACCAGGGTGCACCCACAGCTGCAGATTTACGCCATCCTGATAAGAAAGATCTAGATGATTGGCTGTTTGCGCTAAATCCGGCATGAGTCGGCCTATGCCTGTTTTATATGTGAAGCAGTTGATCCGATGACACGTCTCTGTTCTGCAAATGAGGTTTTACAGATTGCTCGTAAGGCCTGTATTGGCTCTGGGCTGGCTGTGGACCGTGCAGAGGATCTGGCGGAAGCGGCTGCACTGCTGCAATGTTCAGGTCACGATGGTCTTGCTCAGTTGCTGGTTTTGCTAGAGGGGCGTGAGGCGGCTTCAGCACATCTACCTGCTACGGTCCAGATTGACTCGGTTGGCCGTTCCACAGACCAGCTGAGGGTCAGACATCTGCGCCCGCATATCGAAGGCGTTGCTGTAATTGACTGGTTATTGGCCAATCCGCAGACAGGTACAGTATTCATCGAAAAAACAGATGATAAGATGTTGCTGCTCGGACTTTTGGTCTGCGCTATTCAGCGCTTTGGCGGAGTGTTCATACTCCAGGCCTCGCATAAAGCTGAAACTATTACTATAAGGGATGCTTCTCAGCTAAACGATGGCATGCCAGAGACTGAGGTTTGGACGCTCAGCTATAAATCTGGTCAAGTTGCTTCTTCAGCTGTGCTTTATCATCATACTGACACTGACCTTTCCATCTGGGAGGCACTAGAGGCGCGGGCGAAACTGACCTATGTTCCGGCGACAGAAACCTCGCGGCAGAAAGGGGCAGGGGCAGGGCTGGTTGATAATGACTGAAAAAGCTAGCTAAGATAAACTAGAAGACAGTCATCTCTATCTTCAGACAGACGACCATGGCCTGCAGGATGCAGTGGAAATAAACAAGTATAAGGAGACCGTGATTATGGCATCACCGAAGACGACTGCTGTTAGCCTCGCTGAAATTGAAACTCTTGCCCTGACTGTGTTTCATGCACAAGGCTGCGATGAGGGTAATACTGCCGCACTTGCCCGGACTGTCACCGCAGCTGAACGTGACGGGTCAGTCTCGCACGGCCTGTTCCGGGTGCCTGGTTATGTCGCCTCGCTTCGGTCAGGTAAGGTCAATGGGTCAGCAAAACCAAAAATCAATCATGACTTAGCGTCGGTAATTTCTGTAGATGGTGATATGGGTTATGCCCCTCTTGCGCTTGAAACAGGCTTGCCGGTGCTGGCAGATGCAGCGCTTAAAAATGGAATTGCAGTGATGCGGGTAGTGAATAATTTTCACTTTGCCGCCTTGTGGCCCGAGACAGAATATCTGGCTGAACGCGGGTTGATGGGCCTGGCCTGTACAGCCTTTAAACCAACGGTTGCGCCTGCAGGGGCAACACAGGCCTTTTTTGGCACCAACCCGCTGTCCTTTGCCTGGCCGCGTCCCGGCCAAACTCCACTTGTATTTGATATGGCCACATCCACCCTTGCCAAAGGTGATGTGCAGATTGCCGCACGTGATGGCCATGATGTACCTGAAGGAACAGGTCTTGGCCCTGATGGTCAGCCTACAAATGATCCAGCTGAAATCTTAAAGGGCGTTCTTTTGCCCTTTGGCGGCTATAAGGGATCCGCAATTGCGATGATGGTCGAGCTGCTCTGTGCCGGCATGACCGGAGATTACTTTTCGTTTGAGGCTGGCGTGCATGACAATAATGACGGCGGCCCGGCCAAAGGCGGCGAACTGGTCATTGCCATCAGCCCGCAACTTGTTGCCGGTGAGGGATGGCAGGAGCATTGCGCAGGTTTCTTTGATGCGATCAATGGGCTTAACGGGATAAGACTGCCTGGAGACAGGCGGCATAAAAACCGTCTGGATAAGGGCCCACGCCATATAAATGCTGAACTGATTGACCGGAT
>CABYZM010000018.1 GCA_902523435.1 uncultured SAR116 cluster alpha proteobacterium | reverse complement strand
ACAAAAAGGATACAGACCTTTATGATGCATATTATCGTCATATCATAGTATGGGATGATGACTTGTTGGAAATTGCTGGAGCTTACCGTTTAGGTGAGGTGTGGAAATGGTGCAAACAGGATGAAAGCTGCTTTGTAGATTCGAAACACCATTTTCATAGACCATCGCAAGGACTTTATTCAGAAAGCTTGTTTAAATTTCGTGATGGGTCAGAAAATGGAATTGCTAACAATATTAGTGAGGTAATGGAAGCTGGACTTGAGCTTGGTCGCAGTTTTGTTCAGCCTCAATTTTGGGGTAAGCGTAGTCTCGATTATTTGTGGCAGGGGATAGGTGCGTATATCGCGCGACACCCCAAAGTGCGCTATTTATTCGGTCCTGTGTCTTTATCTGCTAGCTTGCCAGCACGTGCACGCGATATGTTGGTGTGGTACTATCAAAATTACTATCCTGAAAGCCACTTTACAGCTGAGCCAAGAGCTGGCTTCAAACTTTCCACAAGCGCGATAGCAGAAATGGAAAAACTGATGGATGGGGATGACCCACAAAAGGATTATGCTAATTTGCGAGACCAATTAAGCCATATGCAGATGCGTGTTCCAACCCTGTACAAGCAGTATTCTGAACTATGCCATTATGGCGGGGTAAGTTTTTCTGCCTTTAACGTCGACTCAGACTTTTCAATGTGTCTAGACTCATTTGTAATGGTCGATCTGAAGAAGCTTAAACCTGCAAAATATGCCCGTTATGTTGAACCTTATTTATCATTTGATACTGCGCCAAAAACAAAATTAAATTGATCTCATTAATTACACATTCAAGACTAGAGGCACGAATGACTATGCCCACTGTTCTCATCTCATCTATCTCTACGAGCAGCATCCACCCTTTCCTTACACGGTTGGCTGGGAGATAACTCCAAAGAGTTTGCATAACTTTTGGCCCCACAAAACTTAATCAGTGGGTCTGGAGGTTGAGGGTCAGAAAAGGAGGGTCAACCAACCTGTTATCCTGCGTCGCTGAGCATCAGGACGCTCTTTGAGATGTGGTCGATGACATCTTTTTGAATTAGAAACCCCTTCTTGCATTGTAAAGAGGGCGGTGATTGCAGGGGTTACTAGAATTGAAAAACAGGGCGGCCCGAGTTCGGGGGGACGATGACCCTGTGTTTTAGGTAGCAGGACCTCTGACATGCTGGACGTATTTAATTTTTTCACCCTCAATGTTCATACAAAAAAGAAAAACCTGAGGCACTCCATTAATATTTCCGGCACCCTTCCAAACCACGATTTCATCATTTTCATACACTATTTCAGATGAATAATCTTCATTATCATTTTTTATATAATCGAGCCATTCCTCTTTACCTCTGGATTGATTGCCAAGGCTAGATTTAGCCAGTGACGTCCAAATTAAGTCATCACTCATTGCATCAGCTAATTCAGTTGGAATCTCGCCACTTAAATGACCTTTTCTCAAATTATCTATAAATTTCTGACCAAATGTCATCGCTCACCTCCGTCAAAATAAAGATAAACGATGGGCGATGAGCGTTAATAAATCGTGACGAAATTTTTAAATCTTTATTACGAAAAATTGCAAATTCACTACTCCTCAAGCACACGAATGGAGTAGGTTTGCGATAAGGCACTTTGAATGAGGCTGCTTGTACGTTTCTAAAATAATAAAGAGTGAACCCGTGCCGTTATTGTTTGTGGTTGCAATAACATAGACGTGGCACGGGTTACTTTTCCTTGCTTGCAACTTCCATGCCTCGCTGTTCATTCAGTGGAGCTTTTTTCCTCAAAATGAGCATGGGAAAGAGCTGCTGTCATAAGATTTACACAAAACTCTAGTATTCGCTTACCATCACTAGTTTTCCCGTTATAATCAAAAGCCTCGCTGTGTTTTCCTCCAGACAAACTGCGAGGCTTTTTCTTTCATCGAGTTAAGGTTTTATGAAATTTAAATCCCTGTCAAAAATATGAAATGGTTCCTTACTAACAGAAAGGCATCACAACGTTTACAACGAAGGAGTCGCAAGAATGCCTAAGAGACTATTAATTAATGACAACACTCCTACTGGCCATGATTGTGGGTTTCCAAGGCCGTTACCTAAGAATGCATTTATCAAAAATGACCCTACAGACCCTACATTAGATTATGACATCAGGCCAGAGTTTGGCCCAGAAGAAAATGACAACAAATTTCCCTCTGAGGACGGGGGTGTAGAGCATTTTGGATAGCTGTTAGTTTACAATGATAATGAGTATGGGAATGAGCGGCTGTCATAAGACTTTAACGAAACCCTTGCATTTTATTTTTATCACAAAGCTTTCCTGTGACACTGATGCCCCGTACAAGCCTTCCCAGACTTTCTGCGGGGCTTTTTTTGGCTGCAAGCGTTGACCTTCACTTTACAAAGGGTTTTGATAATTCTTGAATTGTAAAAGGAGTTCAAGAAGATGATAGCGCGCTATATTGATTGGGAGAAAAGACAAATAAACTGGTGGAAGAAAACACTTGGAATTTCAGACCACGGGGTTGCATGGATTTCTTTCATCAAGGGTATTCTGGTAGGTGGTCTGGCATACCATTTCTTCATATCATCATGAAAAAACTTACCATCGTACTATTGGAATTTATTAATAAGCGTAAGTAGCCAGCCATACGATTGACAGTAATTCACGGTTTTTAGATTTGCCGATTCATACTCACAGAGAGCCATCTTGCGCCTAGCTGGCGGTAGACACCACCCATAGTCAACTCACTGACTCAGTGACTCTTAAATCGCCAGCAATTAACATCTAATTTGATTGTCCAACGTCAGTCAACTCTGAATGACAACAATATTCAGATAGCACCTTAGCAGACGACCAACATCTACCTCTATAATTAACTATAGAGGAGAACACCCAGCAGTATTCAGGGACAGATTTTGGCATGTTTTAACAAAATTGAAATATTCTGGTAGTAACATTGTAGCTTAAAAATATTTTGGAAACCTTATCAATTACAATTGTTAACTAGGTAATTTAAGAGTGGTTGACCGTTTTGATAAAATTGACAAAGAAACCATTGGCATGTTGCGAAATGCACACATGAAACAGGTTCAGTTGACAGTTTTAGCGGACCAGAAAGCAAACATGTTGATGGGCATTATTCTGGTCGCCCTCAGTGTAATCGTTTCAAATATGGCGATGAACGACCTGGATAATGAAATTGCGAAGATAGCTTTTGGTGTGTTCTGCGTAACAGAAACAATAGCCGTGCTTATGTCACTACTTGTGATAGTGCCAAGACTCGGGTCAAAAGTGCGAAGTGGTTTTTTACCTAAAGCGCACAATCCTCTGTATTTTATGCATTTCTTAACCATGGACAAGGAAGCGTTCAATGCGATTATGCTTGAAAACATGGAGAAGCCCGAACTAGTTTATAAATTGATTTTAAATGATTTTTACGACATGGGATTTGCTTTGAAGAATAAATATATAATGCTTAGAAGTGCCTACTTCACAGCAGCTGTCGGTCTTCTCCCCGCCGCAGCAATTTTATTTTCTGATTTTATTTGAAATTATCAATCCAAGACCCCTTATCTTTTCATGCATCTTAGTCTGTATCATGGTGATAGATTTATTTGTCTATTCTACCAAATCTCCAGTAAGCGGCAGCGTATGTCTGTTTACAGGGTCATACTCCTGTAACATTGGACGTCGCTCATCCAACCAATTTACTACGCCGTCTTTTGCGCTTTGCTCAAAGCCATCAGCATCTCTTATCGCTACTACTATGACTTCATCACCAGCACTTACGGCAAAACGTGTGTTTGGGTCTTTGTCTTTATGGTTTTCCAGAACATCCGTAAGAAATTGGTCGTAATGCTCAGGCTTTGGTTTGAAGCGGATTATGCTTAGTTTTCTGCTCATGGTTTTCTCCAATTTACAATCCATTCTGAGGAAAAAGACGCCCCATCATGTAACGAGGGCAGTTGCACGATGGGGCGACTAGCTTAATGAGTATACTTCTATTATCGTTTCTTTGTTGCAATTAGATGACGAAAGAAGACCCAAAGGAATGAGTAAGTGTTCCCAAGGGGCTTAAATGTGCCATTTGCTGGCGATTTAGGAGCCACTGAGTCAGTCAGTTGACTGTGGGTGGTGTCTCTTTACCACCAGTCAGGCACAAGATGACTCTCTGTTAGTCTTGAAATGGCTTTCCTTTGTCAAGTGGTGAACTTATTCTTGCGGTGTATCAGTTGGCATTGAGCTTCTCTTATGCTTGCACATCTGCTTCATAGTTAACACGGCAGCCGCACCAATCAACATACCAGAAATCAAATTCAGTTTTGCTATTAAAAACATAGTTGTCTCCATTAAATAATGTAATGAGGTTGGATCAGCCCGAACTAATTCAGACTGGCAAGGAGATTCTTTAATTTCTTTTTGCTCTTTCCCATTGCTTTAGCGCTTGCAATACCGTCGATATTCGACAAATCATCACCCACAATCACCAGGCCAATCATACCCATGCCCTTGTGAGGTGTGCACCAGTAGTAGTAAATCCCTGGGGTATCAAAAGTTATTTTGACTTCTTTGCCATTCTTAGATTTAAACTTCATCTTGTTGGGAGATGAAATTATTTCCACGTTGTGGCCTTTTGAAGCTGGAAGCCATGTTATGGTCTCACCAACGTCTATTTTGGCAACTTCTTGACTGTAGACCATTTTATTCCCGTTAGCGTCCTTGTTAAGCATTTCAATTGAAATGTCGGCTCCGAAGGAAGGTGTGGATAGAAATGCCGTAATCATGAAGACATATAATTTCATCTTAGACCCTTGTGCTGGTTGCCTAAATTTTGTCAAGACAGGTAGACCCCGCTGTCCTACGCAGCGAGGCCCATTTTTTCCCACTTTAACCTAGTGTTCGCCTGATAGGCGACTACTGCTTTATTGTCGCACTATTGGCTTGAAAAGCCCCACCGGAAGACCAACGAGGCTTGATGAAAAACGAAGTACATATAGGGAGGTATGTAATTTCTTTTATTTATTCGTGTTCACCCCCAGCTCCTCTGGCGAGCTGAGCAAAACTATTGGGGCGGTATTGCGCTACCTTGAACGTGGCAACTGTAACTACAACACCGGCTATTAGTAAAGCATGAGCAACTGCGCTAATTCCGAACACAGTCATAGACCCAATGCTCGTAGAAAAGATGATACACCACATCCACGCAAGAAACTGCATCACTATGTGTCGTGTTTGCAAATCATCGATATGTCTAAGTGGGTTTATTCTGTGGTCCATTACCCCATTCCACATATTTGCGATTACTTTTTGCATTTTCGGTCTCCCAGTAAAAAGAGCGTATAGGCCAGCCTTTTGTGCTTTGGTTCAATCATTAGAAAATCTAACATAGTCGAGTATTGGAGAATGTTACAAAAGTGTGACACTGAGCCGTTACTCTATTGTGGAATGAGCAACATAGGAGTGGCTCAGGTCACTTCTCCCTGATTGCAAACTCCATGCCTTATTGGTTATCCAGTGAGGCTTTTTTGCTAAAAATGAGTATGGGAAAGAGCAATTGTCATAGGGTTTTAATAAATCACTGGCATTAAGGTATTGTCACTAGCATGGACGTGATGAAATTAAGGTAGCGTCCAGGCCATCATCCTTCGATGTCCCGTGACAAGCTAGAGCCTCGCAGTGTTTTCCTCCCTTTATTTTCTGCGGGGCTTTCGTTTGTCCGTGTCATAAATTTTTAATAAAACTCTTGTACCTTTTTACCATCTAAGTCACATTACCTGATGCCCCGTACAAGCCTTCCCAGACTTTCTGCGGGGCTTTTTTTGGCTGCAAGCGTTGACCTTCACTTTACAAAGGGTTTTGATAATTCTTGAATTGTAAAAGGAGTTCAAGAAGATGATAGCGCGCTATATTGATTGGGAGAAAAGACAAATAAACTGGTGGAAGAAAACACTTGGAATTTCAGACCACGGGGTTGCATGGATTTCTTTCATCAAGGGTATTCTGGTAGGTGGTCTGGCATACCATTTCTTCATATCATCATGAAAAAACTTACCATCGTACTATTGGAATTTATTAATAAGCGTAAGTAGCCAGCCATACGATTGACAGTAATTCACGGTTTTTAGATTTGCCGATTCATACTCACAGAGAGCCATCTTGCGCCTAGCTGGCGGTGTAGACACCACCCATAGTCAACTCACTGACTCAGTGACTCTTAAATCGCCAGCAATTAACATCTAATTTGATTGAATAAATCGGACACTTGAACGGCATTTTTGAACACTTTTGCTCATGTTTTAGCTATTCCTTTTCTTTTCTGATGAAACGCAATGACAGACACGCTGAATATTACAAGGATGTGCTAAGCTATTTGGAAAAATCGTTGAGCTGAATTTGTATTTCATCACTTTTTCAGGAAAAATTTTAAAATCTTAGTCATTCTCCTGAGACAAATATTTTTGTCTAATTTTATGACTCATCACCATCACTCCTTAGTTCGAATCTTTTTACATCAGAAGTTATTGGCTTACCTTTTGGTTCAGAAAAATCAACATGATCTATACCACATGAGATAGCGAAACAAGCCAAAGATACAGCTTTTGGTATCTCCACAACCTTCCCTTTGCGTTCACCCTTTTCATAATATTGCACGGTTCTTAGCTTCAGGCCCAACTTGCGGGCAGCTTTGGTTTGATTCAACCCGTGTGCCTTACGCCATCTCTTAAATTCTTTTGGTTTCATCGCAAATTCAACTGGTTAAATATTTTTTATGCAATAATTGCGTTTTTTTTATGTACATTGTGCATAAATTTGATATTGTTTCAACATGAAAGTCGGATCTATCGCGCACAAAAGCGCTCTCAACGAATTGGTTGCGCACTAAATACAACACAGAAAGAGAAGTCATGTTAAAGATAAATTGGGTCTCCTTCATTTTTATTGCGTGTGGAGCAATCATAAATTCAATGGCAAACGCAGATCAATCTATTCGGCCAAACGAACTAATTGGCGTCTGGACCACATCGGACAATGGCATAAACCATGAAATGGAGCCTGACATGATCATGAAAAATTGTGCTGGTTTCAAATTTATCATCCATGCAGATCTGCGTGTTGAAGCCATAACTCTTGGTTCAAGTGGAAGCTACATGTTCTGGGCAGTTGCAGATACACCCTGCCTTTTCAAAAATGAAACGTTAGCCTGTAAAATGAATGTCTACACAAGTAAGCGCATTATCTCCGAAAATAAACCAGTTGCATGGTCACTTAGCAAAATCCGGAATGATGTCTATGACAGCAAAACTCTGCTAGGCAGTAATGCATCAGATACCATGTATCGCTGCCCGGAAACGATACAGGAAACAAGTCTGATAAAAGCACGCAATAAAACTTGACCATTCAGTCAGGCAACCTGCCGGCCTCGAGCATAAACGCCGCCAATCATTGGCAAATCATCATTGATGCAAAACCGTATGATGTCGGCACGCTTGCCCACTTCAAGCCTACCACGGTCATCAAGACCCGCTGCATCCGCCGGTGTTGATGTTACCATCCGGATGCCTGCCACGAGGTCACCTTGCCTCTGTCCAAGACGAACCGCTCCCATGAGCAACGATGCCGGAATATAATCTGAGCTGAGAATATCAAGCAATCCTGAATCACCCAATTCTGTTGCCGCAACATTCCCGGAATGGGAACCCCCGCGGATTACATTTGGCGCGCCCATAATGATGGATTGATTTGCGCTCCTGCATGCTTCAGCAGCTTCGATAGTCGTCGGAAATTCAGCAACGGTAACCCCAACATCTACCGATGCACCAACATCTTCATTCGTCGTGTCATCATGACTGGCCAGAATCGCCCCTACCGAACGACCAAAGTCAACGGCAATATTGCGATGTTTTCTGCCAACACGAGCCTGTAGTTCAACACGTTCTGCAAAATGTGCCTCAATCTCGTCATCAGAAAACCCATGCTTCCCCCTTAGATATTCACGCAGCTTTTCAATATTCCGGAACTGACGTTGACCAGGTGTATGGTCCATCAGCGATACTAGCCCAACCCGATCACTCTCACCAAACTCATCGAGTTCATCGGGCAAGGTGTCGGTGCAGATTTCAGCTCGTAGATGCAGAAAATGGCTTATCTTTAGGTTGTTTGAGGCGACCAATGACAATATATCAGTTGCTGTTTCTCGAGCATATTTGGCATAGCCGGTGGTATCAGTATCGGAGAGAACTGACCCAACACGTAGCGCATCGAAAACAGTGGTAATGCCAATGCTGGCAAGTTCACGATCATGGGCAAGGATGGCCGCTTTTCGGCCCCATTGCACTCCGGGCCGGGGCTGTAGGTGCCGCTCCAGGTTGTCAGTATGCAATTCTATGAGACCCGGGCATACATAATCACCCTCACAATCAATTGCACCAATTGGCACAGTAGTTCCTTCGTCCAAGTCAATAATACCGTGTTCACTGAAGGTGATGGAGCCGATAAATTCAGCGTCTTCAGTAATCAGTCGTGCATTGGCAAGGGTTGTTGTCGTCATGTTTCTGTCACAGATTTTTATTACAACGTTTATAATTGTTTATTATTACATTTAGGTGAAACCCTCTTCAGGAGAGCAAATAAATGAAGCCGAATTTCTCCCGATTTGCGGTTTACTATCTTCCCTGCCCTGGTTCCCCCTTGCAAAGATTTGGTGACAAATGGCTCGGCTGGAGCATCACGGATGGGGAATTTATTAACCACCTGAAAGGACAAATACCCGCAACCGAGCATGCAAAAATCACTGTAACCCCACAGAAATACGGGTTTCACGGCACATTAAAGCCCCCCTTGCGGCTCAAAGATGAATTCGGGCAAAATGAACTTATAAATGCGGTTCACCATATCGCCAAAATGCACCATCCCTTCATGATGCCAGGCCTAATTCTTCAAGTCGTTGACCAATTCATGGCGCTTGTTCCTATGGAACATTCGCCTGCAATGCATAATCTTGCCTCAGCTCTTGTTACCGGCCTTGATTCCTTTCGCGAAGCTCCCACACAAGAGGAAACCACCCGCCGGTTGAGTGTCGAGCTCACATCGCGCCAGACGGAACTTCTGGAAGCATGGGGTTATCCTTATGTTCTTGATGAGTTTCATTTCCATCTCACCCTGACCGGCAAGCTTGAGAAAGATCAAATCCTCAAGATTCAGAATTATCTTCAAGAACAGATTTCCCCCATGCTAGAGCAACCCATAGAGGTCAAGGACGTCGCTGTGGTTGGCCAGATGGAGAATGGGATGTTCACTCTGATTGAACGTGTGCCGCTGGGTAGCTGAAACAGTCTGAGAGCGCTTCTGCGGCTTGGTCAATCGTCCCGTCATTATTAATGATGATGGCATTTTTCGGGGGTTTGGGTCCCTTCCTGTTGAGCCGTTCAAGAATTTGCTGCTCAGGCTCGCGGCCACGCTGGCGCAACCGACCAGCAAGTATTTCGATGGAAACAGATATCCATATCACCTGAAGATCAGGAAAAATCAACTTCATTTCCTCAAGAGCGGTGCGTGAACCATTGAAAACAACATCTTGTCCGGCACGAACATAATCAAGGCATGAAATCGGTATCCCATAAGAAAGACCATGAGCGCGCCAAGTAAAGAGAAATTCGCCCTCTGTTATATGCCGGTCAAAACTCTGGGGACAAAGATAGTAGTGATCTTCATCATCGTTGCCAGTCGGACGCGTAATATAGCGCTTAACAATTTTGATATGCGGCGCACGACCACGCAATTCATTAAGCAAACTGTCCTTGCCGCTACCTGATGGTCCAAGAATGCAGAAGAGACGACCGCTCATTGATGTTCGTTTACCGTACATGCAGATACAGAAGGTCGGAAAGCCCCCACATCAATTTCACGGTCACAAACTGCTTCACGAGCAGCGGCATCATGAAAAATTCCTATAATCGCCGCCCCGTTTGTTTTCGCTTCACGGATCAATTCCAAAACAGTAGCCCGGTTTTGCTGATCAAGGCTTGCTGTTGGCTCATCAAGCAACAGCGCAGGATATTGTGGCCCCATGCCTCTGGCAATATTAACGCGCTGCTGCTCTCCACCCGAAAAAGTAAGCGGCGAGATACCCCACAGGGCAGGTGGAATTCGAAGCTGTTCAAGCAAGTCTTTTGCGCGTCGCTCGGCCGGTGCATTTGGCATGCCGGCATTTCGCATCGGCTCAGTAACGACCTGCAAGGTGGATATTCGCGGCAGGACTCTCAGAAACTGGCTGACATAGCCCAGTTGGTGATGCCGCATCGCAAGGATATCCCGAGAATTTGCCTTACCCAGATCAAGATCGCCTATTGTTATCTGGCCCGCCTGCAGCAGATAATTGCCATAGAGCAAACGTAGAACGGTTGATTTTCCAACACCGCTTGGGCCAGTCAAGGCAACACATTCCCCGCGCGAAACGGAAAACCCGACATTGTTCATAACAGGTATTTCAATACCGCCCTGGTGATGCAAACGGAATGACTTGGAAAGATCACGTATCTCGAACATTGTCTATACCTGTAAAACCGAGCTGACAAGAAGTTGTGTATAAGGATGCTGCGGATCATCCAGCACCTGGTCGGCAAGACCTGTTTCGACAACATGACCTTTCTGCATAACCATCATACGATCCGCAAGCATTCTGACAACGGCCAGGTCATGTGTAACCACAACAACCGCAAGCCCAAGTTGCTGAACAAGTCCACGCAGCAGGTCAAGCAGTTTTGCTTGCACCGATACATCAAGCCCGCCGGTAGGTTCATCCATGAAAATCAGCCGTGGGGCAGTAACCAGATTACGGGCGATCTGCAGTCGCTGCTGCATTCCACCTGAAAACGTGGATGGGCGGTCATCGATACGCCCTGCGGCCAACTCAACCCGTTCCATCCACTCAGCTGCCGCCGTCCTTATATTGCCATAGTGACGAGCGCCAGTATTCATCAGTCTTTCGCCAATATTCCCCCCTGCACTCACAGTCATGCGCAGGCCGTCACGTGGATTCTGGTGAACAAAGGCCATATCGGTGCGAGATAGCATACGCCGTTCCGGTTCGGTCAGGTTGGCAAGGTTACAAAACCCGCGGTCCTGCATATCAAAGAAGATATGTCCTTCATCAAAGGAAAGTTGGTCTGAAATACAATTCAGCAGCGTTGATTTGCCAGAACCAGATTCACCGACAATGCCAAGAACTTCACCTGGATAGATATCAAAACTGGCTCCAGCACAGCCAATCTGCGATCCGTAATATTTTGTGATATTGTTAACGCTGAATAAAGGTGTCACGATGCCACCTCCGCGGGTTCAAAACCCTGTTCGTTTTGTCGGGATGCACAGAAATCGGTATCCGAGCACACAAACATTCGGCCGCCGTCATCATCAATGATCATCTCGTCAAGGTAACTGTCATCTGCACCGCATATCGCACAGGTTTCCGGCGCCCTTAGCTGGCTGAATGGATAGTCATCAAAGTCAAGGCTCTTAACCTTGCTATAGGGCGGAATGGCGTATATCCGCTGCTCGCGACCTGCCCCGAACAGCTGGAGCGCCGGGCAGTCATCCATTTTTGGATTGTCAAATTTTGGAATCGGTGAAGGATCCATGATATAGCGGTCATCAACCTTGACAGGATAAGCATAGGAAGTTGCTATATGCCCGTGCTGGGAGATATCCTCGTAGAGTTTGACATGCATTAGCCCGTATTCGGTAAGCGCGTGCATCTTGCGTGTCTCGGTTTCACGCGGCTCAAGAAAACGCAAAGGTTCAGGGATCGGGACCTGATAGACCAGTATCTGGTCTTCAGTGAGCGGTGTTTCAGGGATTCGATGCCGGGTCTGGATCAGGCTCGCATCCGTTGTTTTTTCAGTGGTGGCGACCCCGGCTGTTCGTTCAAAAAAACTTCGGATGGAAACGGCGTTTGTAGTATCATCCGCTCCCTGGTCAATCACTTTGACGCAATCATCCGGTACAAGGCAGGCGGCGGTTACCTGAACACCTCCAGTTCCCCAGCCATAAGGCATGGGCATCTCACGCGACGCAAAGGGCACCTGATATCCCGGTATCGCCACAGCTTTGAGCAGAGCACGACGGATCATGCGTTTGGTTTGCTCATCAAGATAAGCAAAATTGTAACTGTCCTCAAAAGAGAGGTCGTCATGGATTTCAGAATGCGTTGTCATTCCCCAGCCTCCAGCATGAGGGCATCTCGCCGTATCTGACGAATGAGCTCCAGTTCTGATTGAAAATCTACGTAATGCGGCAACTTGATGTGTTCGACGAAACCTGTCGCTTGAATATTATCGCAATGTGAAAGGACAAACTCCTCATTCTGGGCAGCAGCACCCAAATCATCCTCGCCAAGTTCGCGCCACCTTAAAGCGCGATCAACAAGGGCTATGGAAATGGCTTTGCGCTCCTGTTGGCCAAAAACAAGCCCATAGCCACGGGTAAATTGCGGCGGTTCGCTCTTAGACCCCTGAAACTGGTTGACCGTTTCACATTCAGAAATTTCAATCTCACCAATCTCAATGCTGAAACCAAGCTCAGGTATGCTCATCTCGACGGTAACAAATCCTATGCGCAATTCACCGACAAAAGCGTGATTGCGGGCATAACCTCTCTGTGTTGAATAACCGAGACCAAGAAGAAACCCCTCATCCCCTCTCGCAAGAGCCTGAAGGCGAACAGCGCGGTCTGCCGGATAGGACAAGGGCTCTCTTGTAAGATCACCTGGTTCCGCATCGCTGGATATCTCATCCTGAATAAGACCATCCTTGTTCAGCAGGGAGAGGATGTGCGGCATAGGTCCGTCAGTAGGTGTGCCGGCTTCTGCTTTTGGGACATCGCCTTCAGCCATAAGCTTGAAATCAAGCAGACGGTGCGTGTAGTCGAAAGTTGACCCCAAAACCTGCCCACCCGGAATATCTTTGAAAGTCGCAGATACACGTCGCTTGCACCGCATCGCTTCAGTATCCACAGGCTTACTGTAGCCAAATCTTGGCAAAGTTGTCCGGTAGGCACGGATAAGAAAGATTGCCTCAATAAGATCGCCTCGTGACTGCTTAATTGCCAGCGCCGCTAGTTCAGGGTCATAGAGTGACCCTTCAGCCATCACTCGGGCAACAGAAAGTGAGAGTTGTTCCCTAATCTGGGCAACAGATGTATCGGGAAGATCTGGGTCACCTCGGCGTTCTTCGGCCAGCCATTGATGCGCGTTAGATATCGCCTTTTCCCCACCTTTAACTGCTACATACATCAGCCTGTCTCCAGATGGATTGTTCGGGGAAGTGCCGCCAGCTGGTCTCCAGCCGTGAGTATCAAATCCCTGCCACATGGATAGAGGTCGACTCGCCGCATTTCATCACCGCCATCGGGAAGGTCTAGCCAGTGCGCCCCTTTTATACCAGGTCCGGTAAGGCGTGTTTTCCCCGCTACAAGCGCAGGAAGAGAACAGATCAACGTGGCGGACCGATCGGGGTACTCATCATTTCCTGCTGGAAAATCTTTGATTTCGAAGAGTTCATCCCATTTGCCAATGGCAAAATCCGCTACTCGAGATGATGCAAATGGAGCGCCTGTGTGAAAAGCGACCCAAGACCTGATATCATCGTTATCCACCGAAGGAGCAAGATATATCATTGTATCGGCATCGCAAAGCGTCAGCACCGCTACCCCTGCTGCAATTGAAAGTGGCGCTGGAGGCTCCGTACCATTCATGGTGAAGATTAGACCCGGCCGAGCCATGGCCTGTAGCAGGTCACGAAAGGCCGTCGCAGATTGAACCGCATGGTCTACAAAACCGCCAGAGAGTGAGGATGCATCCATTAATCTTCGCCTCTCGCCAGCGTGAAAAAGTCAACCTTGGTAGCCGCAGCTTTCGCCAGAATACGTTGATCACTCTCTTTTTTGAGCAAAATTAATGGCTGAATGATGTTGTCTTTAACCTGTTGTTTATCCCCTGTTTGTAACAACGCATCGCATAAGGCCACCCGGGTTGCCGTCCTTTTTGATCTTCCCATGATATAACCATGCCCTACAGTTCCACATGATAGTTTTACTGATGCACGGGTGACGGTCATTTCACCCAGATTGAAGGCGTCCCCTGTTCCACCCATCCGGCCACGAACCATAACACTTCCAATTTCCGGGCTACGAATTACCTCAAATTCTGGTGACAGGCCAGCTTTCTGCCAGCATTCGTCTATAAATTTCACTGGTGATTTCGCCATCAAACTAAGCCAGTTTGCTCGCCCATCCATCTCAAAAAACCTGCATCATTATACTATACAACTAGACTAATAATAATTGTATTGCTATAGTTACTCAACAGACATTATGTTAAGTTTTCGTGACAAAATCGATGCTATGGCGTTCTATTCACGACCGGTTGCATGAAGAGATTGCGACTGGCCATTACAAGCCGGGGGAAAAACTGCCAACCGAAACAGAGCTTGCTTGCCGGTTTGGGGTAAATCGTCATACTGTACGGCATGCTATAACTGAATTGCGTGACCATGGCATTGTCTATTCCAGACGTGGTTCCGGCATCTTTGTTGCCACGAAACCAATGACCTACAAAATCGGTCGGAAAACACGGTTTTCGAAAAACCTAGTTCATGCACAGCAAGCTCCGACACTCCGCTTTCTGCGACTTGAAACACGTCATGCCGACAAGATTGAGCTGGAAAATCTTGCCTTGGGTAGAACTGCCGAAGTTCATGTCGTCGAGGGGATCGGACTTTCAAACAATATCCCGATCACCCATTTCACCAGCATATTTCCAGCAGCACCACTTGATGGCTTCATCGAAGCGCTCGAATCAGCAGGGTCCATTTCAACAGCACTTGCCGCGTGCAATATTTTGGATTATGAACGCCAACGCACTGAGATTACCGCAGTTTTAGCAACACCTGAAACCGCGATCCATCTAGCTTGTCAGGTCGGAGATCCGCTCTTGCGAACCCGCAGTTTGAACCAGTCAAATAATGTTCCTATTGAATTCGGCACTAGCCTCTTTTCGGCCAATCATATTGCCTTTGTAGTAGACGAGGACAGTTCAGCCTAGACGTACTTCTCCAAGAACGCCTCAATCGGCAAGGCACGAAAATCTGGCAGGGCTTGTTTCAGTTTCTCATGTGGCCAGTCCCACCAGGCAAGATTGATCAGGCGGCTGGCAACATTTTTAGGAAAGCGGGCGCGCAGGGGCGTGGCAGGTATGCCTGCGACAATCATGTAATCAGATACATCCTTAGTAACCACTGCACCTGCTGCAACAATCGCACCGTCTCCTACCTTAACTTCAGGGCGAATTATTGCACCATGACCGACCCAAGTATCGTGACCAAGCGTAGCGATACGCGAGGCCCTGTATGCGAAGAAGTCTGAGTCATCCTCGACATTATCAAAATAATAGCTTGAGCGATAATGAAAATGGTGCAAGCTAGCTAATTCTTTAGGGTGATCCGTCGGCCCTATTCGACTAAAACTTGCAATATTTGAAAATTTTCCAATCTTTGCATTTGCTATGTCAGCAAATCGATCACAATAGCTATAGTCATTTAAGGTGCTGTTGCTGACACGAGACCCTTGCCCGATCTCCGTGTAAGCTCCGAATGATGAATTATTTATTTCACAATCCTTGTGTATGAATGGCTCTGAAGGTGAGAGTTTTGGCATACAAACAGTCCTTTATGGATGAGGCTATTGGCCAATTTTTATGAAATGGAAATACCTTGAACAATCAATTTGACATAACAGAATATAACTTTAACAGCCCGATCCTATCTGGATTGTCGAACAACTCTGGTTTATTTCTTGCTGGCGCCTGCCCTTGCAAACATCAAAAAACAGCATTGGGAGACCTCAGGACATTAAAAACACTAGGGGTGGAGTATATTTTCAGTCTAATTTCTAATGCAGACTTGCGCCAACTTGGTATTAATAATCCCTTCTCAGATTTTATTAATTATGGTTTTGCAGTTACACATTTTCCTATTGATGACCGCTCAGTTCCAAACTTGGAATCACACCTGACACTTCGTTCAATGATTCTAAAAATGGAAACATATCTAGAAACAAACAAAGTGTTTTATATACATTGCCAAGCTGGACTTGGACGCACAGGCTTGGTTACAGCGCTACTTTTTCGGCGGCTCGGCATGTCGCCTAAAAATGCTATCAGTATTGTGAGACTTCACCGGCCTGGAAGCGTAGAAACGAAAGAACAAGAGGATTTTGTCCACAATTTTGACATCTGATACCTACCAGAATTTCCACCAAGGGTTTTTGTTGCTTGCTGTTTCAACGGGCTTTGGTTCAGAAACTGTTGTTTCATCTCCGCCAGTCCCCTCTTGCCCAAATTTTTCAGTCACCCCAATTTTTGCTATTTCATATCCTTCTTCTAAAACAACTTTTCCTTCAGCCATATTTCCAGATGCACATAGCTCAAAACCTTGTAAGAGCTTTTCTCTTGCCACACCGGCTGCCTCTTCCGTTGTTCTTGGCAATTCTAGTCGAATGCGCGCTCTTAACATTAACATATCTACATTGTCGCACTGCTCCACTAACTTTTGAAAAACTGCCTCTGTATCTGTAAGTTTGCCTGCTTCTTGCTCCTGTGCAAATGAATTGCTATGAGCCGAAATTATAGAAACAGCTGCTACTAGTAAAAGACCTTGCCTCATTGTTTTACTCCTGCAAATAACTTTATCTGGTCCATGCCGATAAGTCGGTTTCTGATGGAAGATGACGCCATATCCATTCCGATAACCACTGCCAAAACCACGATCGCCATGTATGCTACGTTTTCAAAATCTGTCCCGGTCTGCAGCGCTCCTAAGAATTGTAATCCAATTCCGCCGGCGCCCATTGCGCCGATGATAATGGCGCTTCTTGTATTTGATTCTAAAACATATAGCGATGTTGAAATGAACACAGGAAGGATCTGAGGTATTATTCCAAATCTATGTTGCTGCACTTTACTCGCGCCAGTGGATTCAACTCCTTCGTTCTGCTTTTGATCCACATTTTCAATTGCTTCTGACATTAATTTTCCAAGGGAACCAGTGTCTGTAAATGCAATCGCAAAAATACCTGTGAATACACCTGGGCCAAAAGCTCTTAGAAAAATAAGAGACCAAACAAGCATATCAATACCTCTCAGGAAGTCGAAACATCGGCGCAAAAAGAAACGAAGTCCTGCTTTGCCAAATACATTTCGCGCAGTCAAAAAAGCTAGCGGTAAGGCGACTATAGAAGCGATCAAAGTGCCCAAAACAGCCATTATAACAGTCTCTAGCAAAGCAAACCAAACAACGCCGTGCTGCCATAGCTCATTATCTTTTATTTCGGTAAAAACTAAGTTTAGATTAGATTTTTCAGCTATTATTCTGTCTCCCGAAAACACTAATCCAAGTGCTTGCCAGATACTGAAATCTCGCAGAGGGCTTTTAAAATCAAAGAAGAAAAATTTCCAACCATAATCATAGCGGTGCACCTCTACTTTCTTCCTATATAGCTGAACTCGCTCCCACAATGTTGGGCGCACTTCAATCTTGTTATCAGTCACGCGTATCCATTTTGGTAGTTCCAATTCTCTATTCTCATAGCCTACTACATAAGGTTTGCCGTCATCATATCGTTTGAAGACAAGGTCGCTTTCCAAACCTGGCCAATTTACCAAAGACACTTCCTCTCTGGCGAGAATGACAGAGCCACCATTTTGAAAATTGACTATGGAGACCCCAGTCTTCGCATCTTTTGAAAACCACTCGGGAGGCAATATTTTTCCGCCAAAACTGTGATCAGGATTAAAGTAGTCATATCTATAACCACCCTCAAATTTCACAGTTGTTTCCTCGGGTTTTTCCCACTTCATGGAGACGTGATCTTTATGCGCATACATGTCAAGCATGAATAAGCTGCCCCGTTCGCCATTCCATCTATCAAAGCTCGAAATGATGTTGAATTGGACAGTTGAAAAGATAAAATAGATGACAACGCATGCAATTGTGACAAATGTATAAAGAGAATGTTTTTTATATTCCTTCTCTACAGCATCAAATGTTACCTGTTCTGACATGGTTCTAACCGCTGAAACTGACGCCATTATTTTTCTCCTAAACCGATGAGTTTAGCGCGTCCATAACCTGATAAATAATCCAATGAAACAATCGTAATCACGAGCAAAAACATAATCGCTGTAACCTCATCACCGTATCGCCATTGAATATTCGTAGACAATGCTTCTCCAATTCCACCGGCACCAACGAAGCCTAATATTGTTGATGCGCGAACGTTAATTTCCAATCTTAGTAGCGAATAGGAAACCATGAGTGGCAAAGCTTGAGTAATCACACCAAAGCGAATTTGCTGCCACCAACCAGCACCTGCAGCCTCGAGCCCCTCTAATGGTTTTTTGTCTATGTTTTCGATAGCCTCTGAAAATAATTTTCCCAAAGCGCCAGAAGTGTGGATGGTTATAGCGATTAATGCTGGGACTAGCGATTTACCCATAATATACAAAAACACCATGGCTATAACGAGCTCAGGAAATGACCTACATATATCCATTGTGCGACGAAAAAATTGTCTCACTGCCTCATTTTTCATTAAATTTTTGCTCGACAGAACACTGAATAGAAAACCAAATATTGCCCCAACAACAGTTGAAAAAACTGCAATGTTTATAGTGTTAAACAAATCTGGCAGGTGATGAACAAGAAGAGTGGGCCAAACCCAGCCCGCTTCCCATGCCTCAACAATCAGGTCAATCGGATAATCAAAAAAATTTTCAAGACCTCGCTGGAATGAACCTGCATTGTAGCTGTCAGCAACCTTCACACCTGTTACAACAACAAAAGCTACTAGTGCTATCGAAAACAACGAATAGAGTGTTCGCTGTTTGGTCATTTGCTTCAGGTTTTTTTCAACTTGCTGGAGGTGATCCGGTAGAATCAAACCAACTGTTTGAGATTGAGAAAGTGACATAAGTGACATCCTAATTTCATCGAATAAAAAGAGATGGGGATTTAAGAAGCCCCCATCTCTATGCGGCTTTTGTTAGCCTTTTTTCTTTGCTTCAATTTTAGCTTTACGCGCCTTTACTACCACTTCGTAGAAAGAGTGGTCGACAGGAACCCATGCCTTCACAATGCCGTTCGCGACATTTTCAGAGCATTCTGGGTCGTTTTTGTGGATCCATTGCTTAACGCCAATCATTATGTCTCTTGCTTCTTGAGGCAGCGCTTTTGGCATGACAATCGGCCCGTTCGGTATAAGCTTAGATGACCAAACCTGAACGATGTCATCCATATTAAGGATGCCTTTGTCCACCATTTTGCGAAGGTTGCCAGATGAATAACCTTCAGACCATTCACCTACACCTGAAACCCAGGTAACGCCTGCATCAACATCACCATTAAGCACTGCTAAAACATTATTCTCGTGGCCGCCTTGGAACGTAGCGCTTGAGAAATATGTGTCGATGTCAACATTGTACATCTCAGGAAGTTCGATAGACGGAATCAGATAACCAGAGGTTGAGTTTGGATCAGCAAAACCCAATTTTTTACCTTTAAGGTCGTCAAGAGATTTGATGCCTGAATCGGCGCGCGCTACCATTACTGAATAATAACCTGTATCGCCAGTTGGCTGCATTCTAGTCAGAACAGGAACAACAGCCTCTGGATCCTCGAGATAAATCCCCGCATAGCCTGAAGCACCAAACCAGCCATAGTCCAAGTTTCCACCAAGAATTGACTCCATAGTTCCTGCATAATCTTTAAACGTAAACATCTTGACCGGAACGTTGTATGCAGCTTCAAGATAGGGCCCAAAACATGCGTTACGCGTAATAATATCTTGGGCAGCTTCATCTCCAAGAAAGCCTACGCGGAATTCAGGCTGGAATTTGCTCAAGTCCATCTTTGGTCCAGTGTATTTAATGTGGCCGTCTGCTATTGCAGAGCCCGCGCCGCCCACCAAAAGTGCAGCGGCCAAAACTAAAGCTTTTCTTAACATTGTTAAGTTCTCCTTGTTAGCAAAGTTAACGCCGCCTAGCTGGCAGCCTTTATTGGGGTGTTGCCCAATGACGTGGACGTCACAGACGCTTCGAATGCCTCATCGGCTTCTGCTCCGTATATATCTCTAGCTTGTTTGTCAGTGAGTTTTCTTGGTGTTCCATCGAATACTATTTCACCCGATTTCATTCCTATTATTCTGTCGCAATAGTGGCGCGCTGTATCAAGTGTATGTAAATTGCAAATTACTGTAATACCGTCGTCTTTGTTAATCGAATGCAGTGCTTCCATGGCTAGACGCGCATTGAGCGGGTCCAAAGAGGCAATAGGTTCATCTGCTAAAAGTAATTTAGGGGATTGCATCATCGCTCTACAAATTGCGACCCGCTGTTGTTGTCCGCCAGACAAATTCTCTGCTCGCTGCAATGCTGTTTGGGAAACTCCAAAGCGGTCTAGCAATGTCAGAGCGTCATATCGTTCCTCCTCGTTAAACAACTTGAGTAACGAGCGAAACAGAGATTGACCATTAAGTCGTCCCATGATCACGTTGGAAAGAACATCCAAGCGAGGCACGAGGTTGAACTGTTGAAAAATCATGGCACAGTCCCGCTGCCAATCACGTTTCTGCTGCCCAGACAGAGTTAATACATTTTTATCGTCGAATATTACTTCACCGCTTGATGCATCCGCCAGTCGATTTATGACCCTGAGGAGCGTTGATTTTCCAGCTCCCGAACGCCCGATAATGCCAATCATTTGTGGCTTTGTGACTTCAAAAGATACGTCCTTTATCGCTTTGATCTCGCCATACGATTTGGACAGACTACGAATTTCTAACATACCGACCTCTTGTTTTTTGAAAAGGTACGATAGCGGGCAAATGGTGACTCTTTATTTTCAAAAGTGTTACAAAACGTTTAAGAGTTTGTTGCAGAATTATGAAAATGGTTGCCTTTTTTTCTTTGCAAGTTATTTGGCCTAGTGTTGAGTTTGAAAGGTGTTTATTGAAGAGAAGGCAACAAAAATTTTCCTCAAGGAATAGAGATGGAACCCATTAAAGCAGTTATATTTGATTGGGCTGGGACACTCATTGACCATGGCTCATTAGCCCCTGTTGCAGTATTTCAAGAAGTTTTTGCAACAGAAAAAATCAACGTTACTTTGGGTGAATGCAGAATCCCAATGGGTATCGCAAAGCGAGAACATATCAACGCAATGCTCTCAATGCCTCGTATTAGTGATGCTTTTTCTGCAATCAACGGTCATGCGCCAAATGACAGCGACCTTGAACGGATGTATGATACCTTTTTACGCATTAATGAAGATGTTGTAATGAATTATGTAGTTCCCATTACAGGGTCAGCAAAATGCTTTTCATACTTGCGAGAAAGAGACATTAAAATAGGTAGTACGACTGGTTATGGGCGTGCCATAATGTCAAGAGTTTTGGTTAGGGCTGCCGAGGAAGGGTTAATCCCCGATACAGTTGTCTGTGGAGATGAACTAATCGAAGCTAGACCGAGCCCGTTCATGATGTATCAAAATTTTATCAATCTTGGGGTCTATCCCCCAAAGGCGGTAATAAAGGTTGATGATACACTGCCTGGAATCGCTGAAGGGATTTCCGCAGGCACACTCACAGTTGGGCTGACTTTATCTGGCAATGCCACAGGATTAACGGAAGATGAATTACGGGCATGCGCAACAGACGAGATTGAACAAATGCACAAAAAGCACTCTGAAATGTTTCTCAAAGCGGGAGCTGATTATGTTTTGCGGTCAGTGGACGAGCTGCCGCAATTAATGGAGAAGTTAAACGAAGGTAAACCTTAAGCAACAGGCATTTTCTGAAACGAATGACTGAATTTGAAACAACCCCTCCACGCCTGTATGTTTTCCTGACTGATAAAATCATGGATAGATAACAATGTCTCACACATCTTTTACCATCCCTAGTTTTTGGTCTGCCCTAGGGTATATCTGGCAAGAACAGCGGGTTTGGCTGGTAACGGCACTAATACTGTTGGTTCTGACCGTTATCGATCCATTGCAAGGACGCGAAAGCGCTGTCTTTGCAGGTAATGCACTGCTGAACACAGCTCCTTTTCTGTTCCTGTCCATTGCAGTCGCTGCTTGGGCCAACGCTACCGGGGCTGACAATTTGATTGCCAGGGCCTTCACCGGCGCACCCCTTTTGATGGTGGTTCTGGGTGCGCTGGCGGGTGGCCTTTCGCCGTTCTGTTCTTGCGGGGTGATTCCATTGATTGCTGCGCTTCTGGCAATGGGGATTCCACTTTCGGCAGTAATGGCCTTCTGGCTTGCATCGCCGATTATGGACCCATCTATGTTCTTGTTAACCGCCGGAGTGCTCGGCTTCAAATTTGCCTTGGCTAAAACATTTTCCGCCATTGGGCTCGGAATATTTGGGGGTGCCGTCGTACATCTGATCATGCGCGGCGGCGCCTTCGCCGATCCGCTGCGCGAAGGCATTGGCGACGGCGGCTGTGGCGGCGCAAAGATCCGTTCGCCAAAGCCTGTAATTTGGCGTTTTTGGGAAAATGCACAACTGCGGACGAAGTTCAACAAAACAGGACTTAGTACCACGTTGTTTCTAGCGAAGTGGCTGACGCTTGCCTTTTTGTTGGAAAGTCTAATGTTAGCCTGGATCCCTACAGAAACGGTTACCACCACGCTGGGTGGCGAGGGCTTGTTGCCCATCGTGACGGCAACGCTGGTCGGTGTGCCAGCGTACCTCAACGGCTATGCGGCGTTGCCGCTGGTGGGCGGGCTACTTGAACAAGGCATGGCCCCAGGCGCGGGCATGGCGTTCTTGGTCGCTGGGGGCGTAACCTCAATTCCAGCGGCGGTGGCAGTCTGGGCGCTGGCCCGACCCCAAGTGTTCGCGCTTTACATTGCGCTCTCACTCAGTGGCGCTTTCGCATCCGGCGTTCTCTTCCAGCTCTGGGCACTGGCATAGAACCGGAGGACTAGCAAAGGTCACAACCTGCTTTCGTCAGCACTCCCAATGTTTAAAGATGGGCCCTCGGAACTGTCTCTCCAACATCAGACAGCTCTGTCAATCCACCAAAAATGGCAAATTCCCGCAGCTGCAAACAATCTGCCTATTTACCGCCTCTGCCCCTGTTTGGAATGGTCAAAACCAGTTTCTAATTAGATGGTTAGCAACCTCGTTTATCAGCTGCGTGGTTAATTACAGCCACGGCTGGGCAGTCATAAAAACGCAATTTTCATTCATTAGTATTATTTTTGAGGAAAATTGGATGAGACTGCCACCATACAATTTAGACAGACCCTTTTTTCGTGGCAATCTCCATGGCCATTCGAACCATTCTGATGGTGCACTATCACCTCAAGAGGTTATCCGCAGATATAAAGACCTTGGTTATGATTTTGCCTGTATATCAGATCATCTTTGGCATGACGCACGGTTTTGTGCTCAATCAGTTTTAGATTGCAGCTCGTTCGACGCACCCAATTTTATTACAATTCCATCCGCTGAAATTCATTGCCAAGGCAAGACTTACGACAATGATGGTCTTTGGCATTTTGTTGCAAATGGTTTGCCTCTTGATTTTTCTATAGCACGGAAAACTGAAACTGCACCCGAATTGATAGATCGAGCTTTGGCTGCAGGGGCTTATGTCACGATTGCACATCCTGCTTGGTATAGCATGACATTTGACGAGGCCATGGTAGTGGGCCACGCTGATGGTGTTGAAATATACAACCACTCCTGCGCTATTGGAGCCATGCGTGGGGATGGGACAGGTGTCGCAGACTATTTGCTGCAAGAAGGTAAACGCATCAGTTTAACAGCCACAGATGACTCACATTTTCATATTCCTGACTCTGGAGGTGGCTGGGTTATGGTGGCGGCAGAAAGCCTACAGGCAGATAAAATTATAACTGCACTGAAGAATGGATGCCATTACTCATCGACGGGAGCTGATATAATTAACTTAGACCTTGAAGGTGAACGTCTTGAGGTGGAGACATCACCATGTTCAGATATCGTTGTCGTCGGCCAGGGGCATGCCTCTCTTAGCCACCATGGTTCAAAAATAACCAGAGCAACTTTCGATTTAAGCGCGCTTAAATCCGATTGGTTTCGAGTTTCAATTATAGATCAGAGTAATAAGATGGCATGGTCAAATCCTTATTGGCTTAATGACATTCACTAGACCTAGAACTCTTCAAGGCCTGCTCGTAAAAGTTAGAGAACTAGCCTTTATAAATGAACATTATTAACCCTGAGCTTTTCCAAATATTAACTTACTTGATAAGCGACATATAAAAGTAAAGCGATAATAACCAGCTTACCATAATCAAGGTCGAATGCTGTACCTTCTCCAAACTTAGCTTCAAATGTATTTTTTTGAGTGACTTGAATTTGCTCTTTTTGCTGATCTGTCGGAAACTTTGCTTTGGTTTTCGCTTTTACCTTTTTCGAAGCAGTTTTATTCACAGAAGGTGATTTAGCCATAATTTCGTTTCTCAATTTAAAATGGAAGAAGTCTCAGCGCCCTAAGTGAGGATGCTGAGACTTC
Organism: uncultured SAR116 cluster alpha proteobacterium; assembly: GCA_902523435.1. GTDB lineage: Bacteria > Pseudomonadota > Alphaproteobacteria > Puniceispirillales > Puniceispirillaceae > JADHLI01. The sequence continues at coordinate 8,104 of CABYZM010000018.1, read as the reverse complement.
ACACTTTAAGGGCTTTTTACGCTACTGCCTAATAATTACATTTTAATGACATGCGTTACAGTGAGCGGCAATTGCTACTAGGCTTATCTTATTTCATACACGGCAATGGTTCCGGTCATTTCATATGCAACCGCAAGAAGTGGGGTTCCCGTTGGGCTATCTTTAGCTGATATAAATTCAAGTCCTTCTGGAGAATTATGCATATCAGTTGGCATCATATAACCAACCATATGCGGGTCCGACGGGAGGGTAATATCATAAGCGAAAATTGCATTGTTTCTCTCCATACCGATAAAAGCATAGGTTCTACCTTCAATCTTACCCAGATCAAGGGCTTCAGGCTCTGGACCCTTGTCATCTGAGCGGTCATCAAATTCGGATTTTCCGCCATTTGCATTGAAAACTTCCGGTGAGCGTTTCGCAATAACATTTTCAAAAGCATTGCCACTGTCAAAAATAAGACTGCCATCAGCACCCCAAATCGAGAATGAACGACCGCCGTAAGCATAGATTATGTCATGGTCTCCATCACCGTCAGTGTCTCCCATTGTCGTTGTAGTCTTCAAACGACCTAAATGTTCCGGCTTTTGTAGCGTGTCAGCATTGGGGAACATGGTTTTATCAAGCTTTAATTTTGCGACCCGCGTCTCTTCTGAAAAGCCATCATAGTCTTTTGCATCCCCTTCATTTGCTGTTACAAGATAAGTCGCTCCATTTACCTCATATGTGGCGATTGCATCCGGCTGGTACATCATCAGAACTGGCCACCGCTTCATATTGATGCCATTATCCTTGTTCGACATATCGTGACTGGTACGTGACACATTTTTGACTCCCAATCCAACGACAGCTAAAACTTTAGCTTTGACCACATCAATTACCGCTACAGCATTATTTTCTTGCAGAGTGACATAGGCGGTTCTACCGGTTGAATCGAAAGCGACATATTCAGGTTCCGCGTCTGCTGCAAAGCTTGAGCCAGGTTTCACTATTCGCCCGCCCCTTGGAACGGCAAAGTCAGACAAACCTATTTGTGTGATCTTGGCGTTTGCATGCCCAGAGCCCAAATCAATGAGAGTGAAACTACCCTCAGGGTCAACGCTGTAATCGTCTGATGGCTCGCCCTCATTTGCAGTCAGAAGGTAGCGGCCATCTGGCGAAAAAGCGACGTTGTCAGGAAGTGGACCTGTCGTAAATATGGCCAGCTCTTTACCATTTGAGTTAAACAATTTAACCATACCAGCTGCATCAGCTGCGTCAGCTTTGATAGAAGCAGCAATCATATTTCCATGGATTGCGACCGCTGTGACGTCACCGCCCGATAGGTCGAGAGCTTCCATTTTTGAAATGTTGGATACAGTCTGAATAGACAACCTTTCAATAGTTCCAGTTTCAGAGGCAGTTACCATAAGACTTTTAGATTGAGGGTGATACCTCAACATCTCAGCGTAACCCTCTCCATCCCCAATTTTGAAATTCCCAACTTCCTTCATCTCCAGCGCGCTTGCTGTGTGTACAGCGCAAAAGACTAGAAAAGCTGTGACAAATTTGAGCTTAATTTTCATCCTTAACTCCCTAAAAAAGAAAAATTTAGCCCATAAATTTTACGAATTAATTTAATTCTGATTACCAATTTATTTAATTGGTTTCTGATTGCAGCTAAAAAGTTTGGTAAAAAAAATGTCACAGAAGAATGTGAGTCTGGTGATTGTTTGCTAATAAAAGGACAGTCATGCACGGCACACTTAATTCCACACCTGTTTCCGCCCCCAAATGCAGTAAAAAATGGAACTACCGCAAAAGCGGCCTAACCAAGCATAAAAAATCAAAAAAAGAACGAAGAATTATTAACAAAGAACTCAGAGCATTGAAGTCTGAAATTATTGAAATTGGCTCTGAGAAGTGTGAGAAACATCTTGAGATATTAAAGCAAACAAATATAATCAGCCTGTAAAAAGAAATGGGAGTGCCAAAACTATGAGAAACAGACACCCCAAACGACTTACAAGAAAAGTGCCGTCAGGTCATTCAGGCTGGAGAACTATCCATCAATCTAAACTTCACTAATTTTCGTCATGAAAAGGCTTGAGTATAAATTACTATATTGACGAAAGAAAAATTTCTTCGCTGGTGAATTTAGCTTCCACTTCTTTCATATTTACGAAGTAACAACCTTCTAACATCAGAATAGCTCGCTTATTTTTCTTTCTCATAAATTGTAGTTCCAGCTCTGTGTAATTGTATTGTTTCATAAAGTGTTGCGCAGGCACTAGGTGTTCAGACATAGCTTTTTCCTCATGAAGCCTTTTACTTAGCTACAAAAATAATCTTTGGCCCCTACCAAAAAAAGTTAAGGATTTGTGACTCATGCAAGCTCACTTGAGAAAAAAAATTTAAAAGGCTGAATCTATGATATTTTTACCATCACAGACCCGCGCAACTAATTTCCTCGCCTTACTGGAAACAGAAAACTACATAGAATTGAATGAACGGAATCGTCTACTCCATATTCCTTCCCTTAGAGGCGAGACATTGGAATATTTGTGATAAACTTTCCTAGCAGTGCCGCTTGTAATTGTGTTTATTCATCATCAATTGATTTCATTTAATCATTTTTTTTCTTTTCGAAGCCGTATTTTTATTGTGTTATAAATTGAGAAATTATAGCGAAGAGATTGATGCTAAGCCGACATGCAGCGAATGCTTCTGCGCTTGATGAGTTGGTCTAGGAAAATAGTAAAATGATGGGAAACATTCTTAAATGAACACTCTTTCAAGTAAAATAAAGGATATGAAACTGGCTCCGATGCGCGAGGTTAGTAAAACTCTTCAAATTCGTTGGTATCGCTGTCCTATCGACAAGAAAATTTTACGTGATTTAATGATGCCCAGTGACGCACGCGGATTATTCATGTCGTTGGGTCATCTTAGTTTATGGTTAGCGACCGGAGGTGTTACCTTCTATTTGTTTTCACAGCAGATGTGGGTTGGATGTTTGGTTGCACTTTTTTTCCACGGAACAGTTGGTTCCTTTTTCACTGCACCACATCACGAATTGTGCCATCGCACTGTATTCAAAACCAAATGGTTGAACGAGAGCTTTCTTAGAATATTTTCACTTCTCGGCTGGAATAATTTTGAGATCTACCAGTTCAGCCACAATTATCATCACCGTTTCACTTTGCACCCTGAAGGTGACCGTGAAGAAGTGATGCCGGCTACCCCGTCCCTTAGGATGCTGTACCTTCTTCAGCTTCTGACCCTAAATATCTTTGGTGGATACCAGTCAAAAGGGATACTACCAACATTACAAAACTTCGTTCTAATTGCAGCAAACAGGTTTGATAATCCTTTCAATTCATGGGGGGAGGAGCTGTATAGTGGATATGATGAGCATCGCCGCCGAGCCAGTGTTTGGGCGCGCATTACACTATTGTTCCATGCAATTGTAATAAGTGGGTCTTTAGCAGTTGGTCAGCCGATATTAGCGGTATTAATTTCAGGTTCCCCATTTATAGCTAATTTTTGGCGATATATTGTTGGGGTACCGATGCATTGCGGGTTAAAGAGTAACGACACAGACTTTCGTAAATCGGTTCGCACAATTACCCTAGATCCACTGTCTGAGTTTCTATATTGGCATATGAACTGGCATCTTGAGCACCATATGTTTGCCGGTGTGCCCTGTTATAATTTAAAGGCATTGCATTCCGCTACAGCAGATGACATGCCGGCTCCGAGGACACTATTTGGCGCTTGGAGGGAAATGCGGGAGACTTGGAAACACCAGAAAGTAGACCCAAACTATGCATATGATACGCCGGTGCCAAGCGAAGGCTTGCCAACAAATAGTCGCGACTCCGTCGCAACTTCCATTGGTGAATTAGGCCCAGCATACCTTAGGTCATGAAAAAGCATCCCCAAAAGGCGCGGCTTAAGCATATAGCAAAATAAGCAGGCATTGGCCTTTAAACTGTCGACAGAGCACTCAATGAACGGGGCGATAATTTTAATAACAAAAATATCGCTTCAAATCAAAAAAGAGGCTAATTCATTTTCATTATTCTATATGTTTGGTTGCGGGTGTAGGATTTGGACTACGACATTGAAGTTAAGAGCCTTAAAAGCTACTTAGATATCCAGTATTTGCAGTTATAACTTACCCTCTCAAACAACATTTCCGCCTCACTAAAAGTGGATATTTTGCAAAACTCAAAAGATTTTGGTGAAATAGACTCTAAAGTTGGCTTGTCTTGAGAAAAATCAAAAATGGAAAATCATAAATATAAGAAGATTATGACTGTTTCAGGTGAATACAGTACCCGAAATTTTACAGTTGCTGATATCCAATCATTTAAAGGTAAGCGCCAACTAACCAAAATATTGCCTTTCACTGAAGAAGAAGCTGCTGCCGCAGAACTATCAGGTATCGATACCTTAAATATAAGACATAACCCAGAAAGACCTGAGATTTCGAGAGCCTTGAGGGCTGCTGCGCCTAAAACATTTATGAGCTTCGCGCTTCCTATGCAATCTGCTAAATCAGAATATGACGCTCTGAAATTATCATTCGACGCAATGGAACTTGGCGCAGATTCTATAATCTGCGGCACATGGGGAAACCGTTTCATAGAGGTCGTTGCACATGCAGGCATTCCTGCAGAGGGCCACATTGGCCTTGTCCCCCGCAAAAGCACTTGGACTGGTGGATTTAAAGCAGTCGGCAAAACAATAAATCAGGCCAAAATGCTATATCAGGAACTGAAAACTCTTGAAAACATAGGTGCTTGGGCTGTCGAAATTGAAGTAATTCCTAATAATGTGATGGAAATATTGTCGCCTAGAACCTCCCTCATCACCTCATCGATTGGGAGTGGAAAGGGTGACATACAGTTTTTATTTGCAGAGGATATTTTGGGAGATTCTAAAGGTCCTTTCCCCAGACACTCTAAACAATATGCAGATGTCTACTCTTTAAAACAAAGAATCCAAGAAACCCGAATTAAGGCATTTGAGCGATTTATCGATGATGTCAAGAAAGAAACGTTTCCAACCAAAGAAACTACCGTTAGCGCAAGTAGCGAAGTAGTAAATGAGCTATTAAGCTATATATCGGCTTCTGAAAATAAATAACTTTGTGTTGCCTACTTTTCATAAACTCAACTAAACTGATCAACACTTAAAGCCCACACACGAACTAATTTTTGGTGAGCTGTAAACTTATATTATTTTGAGTTTTTGGTTGCGGGGGTAGGATTTGAACCTACGACCTTCAAGTTATGAGTCTGACGTCGTCTCTGTAAAATCAGATACTTACGCGCCAACTAGACAAGACCCGACAGCGATTTTGCAGCTCGACAAAGACTTGACAGTCAATTCGCAAAATCAATGACTTACAGAGACTTTTCCGCGCGATAATATTACTTTTTTGCCTCAATTTTTTAAAATCCTTCCACGGCTCTGCACCCCGAAGTGCCCCCTACTTTTATCCCACCCCCTAATAGCGTTAGTGCTGGTGTCTGCTTAATGGGGGGTTTCCTCTATCAAAGTAAAGCAACGAATGTATGGACAAGTGTTGTAACTACCCGCCCATCGGCAGGGTTGTCGATGTCGTGAGAAAACCGCTAAACGACAGAATTAATAGAGCTATAAACATTTCTATTTGGATAGACTTCTGCAGCCTCTGTGCACCAATCGATGGATCCATTTTGATTAAAGGCACAAGTCTAAATTTATTCAAAGCACCAAGTCCAAGAAGTGAGGAAACAAAAGTCATTTTTAGCAAAAAAACATTTCCATAAACTGTGCTAAAAAGGAGCGACAGGTCGGCAATTAAAATATAAGCAAAAACCAAACCAGAGATAATCAGAAGGCAAACATAAAAAATAGCAAGTGTTCCAAATCGGCTTGCTATTTTATACAAGCTTTCCGTTTCGAGTGCAGAACACATCCGTTGTAATGGAAAAAAAGAACCAAGCCAAAACGCTATTCCGATTAGATGTAATGAGAGAACACCTTGTGCTATAAGACCGGCTTTTTGGGCATGTCCTGTCCATATGAAAGAGGCCAACAACAATAAGACGCCGACCCAAACAAGCACGGAAAGTGAGCCCGACTCATAACTTTTACCAATCAAGATGATTGCAAAACCTAAAAGGGCCAAGCACGCTGCATTTCCACCTCTAGAGGTGATGGCAATACTAAAAATAGTCGGATCAAATAAGCTCCAAATTTCTCCACCAAGATTACCAGCTGCTGAAAACACCAAACCAGCAGAAATGGCTATACCGAATTTGCACGCTTTAATGCTGAGACCTTTGCAGAATTCCGCATTTTCTGCTGTCTGGAACTGGTGAAAGTGTCTCACAAAAAATACCGTTCCCAAAGCCAATAAGCTAACAATATAAAAAAATGTTTTTAGGATTGGGGTGAGAATAATCCAGAGATCCATGCGTCACACTGCTGTAGATTTTTGTTTGTATGCTAACTTTTACGATGATTTGGCTTAACTGCCTTGAAATTGGCTGACGCCAATTCCGATTTTGGAGCCATCAGTGAATTGCCTGGTGTAAATCTTTCAGATACCTCCGGCAATTCGCCACTATACTCATACGCCTGGTGACCTTCTGGATGTTTATACCAACCTGGGTCACTATAATCATCCGGAGCAAGATCTGAGCGCACCTTGAGCATGCTGAACATTCCTCCCATTTCAACAGAACCATATGGTCCATCTCCTGTCATCATTGGCAAAGTATTATCAGGAAGTGGCATTGTCATTTCCGTCATATCGGCCATTCCTCGCTCGCCCATTACCATGTAATCTGGGACTAATTTCCTTATTTTTTCCGTAATGCCTCTATGATCAACGCCAATCATTGTTGGCACATCATGTCCCATAGCATTCATAGAGTGATGGCTTTTGTGACAGTGCATTGCCCAATCGCCCTCTTCGTCAGCAACAAACTCTATTTGTCGCATCTGCCCTACGGCGATGTCAGTCGTAACCTCTTTCCAGCGACTCTCAGGCCTAGTTGGACCTCCATCAGTTCCTGTTACTTCAAATTCAATGCCATGCACATGGATAGGATGGTTTGTCATCGTGAGATTGCCAACTCTTACCCTCACCCGGTCATTCTTTCTAGCAACAAGGGGCGCAATTCCTGGAAATATTCTGCTGTTCCAAGCCCACAAATTAAAGTCAAGCATGGTCATTATGTTCGGAGTTTCCGCCCCCGGAACAATATCAAATGCGTTCAGCAAGATGCAATAATCTCTCTCAACGGTACTTATCCATGGATGATCATTCTGTGGGTGAGTAACCCAAAATCCCATCATCCCCATCGCCATTTGTGTCATCTCATCGGCATGAGGATGGTACATAAATGTACCAGGACGTTTGGCTTGGAATTCATAAACGAAAGTTTTTCCCGGATTTACTGCTGCTTGATTCAGCCCCGCTACTCCATCCATACCATTTGGTAGGCGCTGGCCATGCCAGTGAATGCTGGTATGTTCAGGTAGTTTATTTGTTAGATAAATACGGATTTTGTCACCTTCAACAACCTCAATAGTCGGGCCCGGGCTCTGGCCATTATAACCCCACAAGTTAGCTGTCATGCCTGGCCCTAGCTCGCGCACTACGGGTTCTGCCACCAAATGAAACTCTTTAAATTCTCCGTTCATTCGATAAGGCAAAGTCCATCCATTTAGTGTGACCACCGGATTATAATTTGAATTTTCATCTGTTTTTGTGGGGCTTGCGGTGTCCGGTGATGTTTGTATTACTGGGTCGGGCAGTCGAGCTAATGAAGAAGTAGCCACTGTAGTGCCAGCTAAAGCCGTTCCAGCTGCAGCTGACATCTTGATGAAATCACGTCTTGTTTTCATTTTTACCTCCAAAATTTATGGAAATTACCTTGCCAGGCAAGATTAATGCCCTTTCGCCTTCTTAGCTGGGGCATCTGAGATTGCGTTAGTTTCTAGCCCCATCTGACCTCCAACTAAAACACTATTTAACTTCAATTCAGCGAGGTGGAGATTTTGCAAAGCATCGATAGCTCTAATTTCAGCCGATGCCTTTTCTAGTCCGACTTGAACCAAT
>CABYZM010000017.1 GCA_902523435.1 uncultured SAR116 cluster alpha proteobacterium | reverse complement strand
AAAAATGAGCGACGCATCCCATGCAACAATTTCAACAATCGGAACATTGCCTGTTGGCCCATAAATTAGTGCAGAGATCGGCCAGGTATATAAAAGCGAATTCACAAATATGGTGGTCATACCCAGTAGTCAAGATTCAAGAACATCATGTCTTAAAACGTGACGGCAGAGTAAATATGCCATGGTAAAGTTTAAGGCTTGCCCAGCGCCATAAATAAAAATCGCAAGATATTGTAGTGTGTCGAGATTGACCTGGCCCAAGAGCAAAAATATTAGAGCGTGTTTAATTAGAATGAAGGCTACTCGGTTGAGTGTGGTGGCCTCACTGTGGGACACCAGATTTGTTTTACTCAGGACGAAGCCCAACAAAAGAACCGCAAATAAAGGCAAAATATCGTTGATTAAAATAGTTTACATGAAGAACGGCCGAATGAAAGCAGATGAGTGTTTGTTGAGCTAAGAGGTACCAAGCGTATGCGCCAGGTCAATCTGAAACAACTCATCGCAAGGGCTATACATGGAGCAAATTAATACTTATGGAGTTAAATTTCCAGCAATATACTGTTGGCCTTTTGTTAAAAAAACCATTAATCTCTCCGTATTTCAAAGGCAAAGGGCTGGTGAGGGCATTATGCGGATGTTACAGATTTTAGCGGGTGTTATGGCGTTAGTGATGCTTACATCCTGCGCCGCTGTGGAAAAGGTTACTTCATTTGTCATTTCGATAGCTGAAGATGCGGCACCCATAATCAATAAAGATCCCGAGATGTCTGTTTCTTCTTCTGACAATCTTTCAGCAAACGAAGACAGCCCGTTCAGCCTGCAACTGCATGTTGCTGACGATGACCTTCAATATGGCGATAAGCTGACATTTTCAGCGGTTCAGCTACCAAGTTGGCTATATCTCACACTTGATGGTGTTTTGGAGGGAACGCCTGAAAATGGTGATGTAGGAACGCATGAGGTACAGGTGCGGGTTACGGACCTATCCGGCGAGTCTGACGAATTGAGTCTGACTATTGTCGTCAAGAATACAAATGACGCTCCCATTGTATTAGCTGGACCACTGGGCTTCGCAACACAAGATATGTTGTACGAGCAGCAGCTTAAGTATGAAGACATTGATCTCATCCATGGAGATAATTTACGATTCTCTGCTGTAAATTTGCCTGAGTGGTTAAAGCTTACACCAGAAGGATTATTGACAGGTACACCTTCAAATGCTGATGTTGGTGTTCATGAGTTGGTTGTGCAGGCGATTGATAAAGGCAAACTGACTGCTGAGCAGAGTTACGCTATTGAAGTCAAAAATGTCAACGATTCACCAAGCTTTATCACTAAATAGAAGTATTATGCTTCGCTAATTGGGCCAGCAATGAATAAGGTTTTGTGTCGAGCCTGTTGATATTCTCTACGTTTTAACATTGCTTGCCAAATCGTCTAAATTACCACACCTCTGCCTTTTACAGGTTACCTTTGCAAAAGACAGGATGGATTTTTCAACTTGCAACTGGAATGCTCTGTAATTCAAGTGGAGTGTTGCAGTCTTATTGCGTATCAGCTTTTTGATACTAGCTAAAATGAAACTGTCTGCCTTTATAATGCTAAATCACTAAAACCTACCTGCTTAGAGGGTGATTTTAAAGCCAAAAATAATTCGTTTTCAGGAAACAAGTCATAGAAAAGTGATAAGTTTGAGCCAAAAATAGCATAAAAAGACTATTTTTGAGGTTCTGTAAGGTAATAAAGTGGCTTGAGACTTGCTAAATCTGCAACTCTTTCATACTGTTATCCATAACAGGCCGTAAAGGAATGCTGCAACACCTGCACTGAGTGAGGGGATGCCGATAATGAATGTGACACTTTATGGGTTAAAAAATTGTGACACCTGCCGCAAAGCCCTGAGAGAGATTGAGGGTGATGGTCATAATGTAACGTTAATTGATGTGCGTGAAGATGGCATGGACCCAGGGCTTCTAGCCGGGCTTTTAGCCAAACATGGCGACGAAGTTCTACTCAATAGAAATTCAACAACATGGCGCGAACTATCTGAAGATGATAGGGGCCAAAAAGCTTACACACTCCTGTCGAAACATCCATCTCTCATGAAACGGCCGGTACTTGTAATCGATGAAGGTGTCAGTTTTATTGGCTGGTCGCAAGAAACGCGTGCTGAGCTTAATAAAGCCTGACCAAATGCACATAATTAAATGAGTAAAAAAGCTTACTGGATTTCGATTTATAATGAAGTGCTTGATTCCGATAAGTTGGACGCTTATGCGGCCCTTGCTGGACCAGCACTCACTGCAGCTGGAGGGCGAATTCTCGCCCGCGGCATGCCGGCTACTTTGTATGAACATGGACAGATGCAGCGCACAGTCCTAATTGAATTTGAGAGTGTTGAGGCAGCAAATGCAGCCTATAAAAGCGCTGGCTATGCTGAGGCTTTGGCCGCGCTGGAAGGGGGTGTTGTGCGTGAGGTCCGCATCATTGAGGCAGCTGACTAATCTTTCTTCATCATGCTGGACAAAGCCGCATTAATTTTTTGTCTGTCAACAGCATGAATGGTTTTTAGCGCAGCAACTTTGTCTTCCACACTTGTTTTTGTTTCTTCTAATAGAGTTTCAAGAGCTTTTTTTCTTTCCAAATCATCGTTTTTAAAAGGTGGTTTTGCACTCATTTTAATTTTTCCGCAACTGATACATGAGACCTTACTGTTGATTAGCATGAAATTGAACTAAATTGATACCCTATTCTATTGCTTATGGATGTTAACGAAACTTAAATGTATGTGGATAAACTTAGTGGTTTGTCTGTCGTTATGAGGTAAATGTGAAAACCTCACGAGGCTGTGTTCTTATTTTCGATTGGATGAAGGTATATGACCTGTTTCGCGCGAAACCTGACAAAGCTGATTTCAGCGCTGCCTTTTTGCCTGTTTATTGTTCTGTTAGAACTGAGTCTAACAGGCCTTACAGCGCCGCCGTCATCTGCCTGCTGTTATGATCCGCCAGAATACGCCGATAGAGCAGAGCAGGCACAACCACCGACTGATGACCTGTTGGATCAGGGGGGTGACGACAGCAAAACTGTTCCAGATGTGCCAGAAGAAGCGCAGCCTCTGCTCTATTCCTCAGATTCCTACGAACAACAGGACCCGTCATCTGCAGGCGCTGGTGTTAGAAACTTCGGGCTTATCAGACAATTCATGGCCGATGGTCAATATTTGCGAGCCAGGCAGATGGCAGAGAAGCAGCTTGAGGTACGCCCATTTGATTTTCAGCTTTGGGGACTGCTGGAGACAATTTACAGCAAGATGGGGCTACAAAACAAAACTAGGACGGCAGAAAAGAATGAAGAACTAATGAATCCGCGGAGGCGACCACCTCCGCAACCTGCTCCGCCAATGTCACAGCAGAAACGCTATGTTGCTAAGCTTCTTCAAGCGATAGGTGAATATAAACCTGTCGAATAAAGCTGGTTCATTCTTGTTTTCTGATGTTAATTTAACCAGAACCTAATTAGGCTAATATCTATTTTTAGTCTTTGTATTAGAATGGATCCGCAGGGCAGCTTGTCATGTCTAACATTTCAGCCACACCGGAAGATAAGCGAATTACTAATTGTCTTTCTGCAGAAAGAATTACAAAAGCTGTCGCCAATTTTTTTCAGGAGATGGGTGATGCTACCTTGTCTGAATTTACCTTGAAAACTGGACGCCGGGTCGATCTGATTGTACTTAGTCGCGGCCAGCATATAACCATTGTTGAGGTAAAATCCTCTCTACCTGATTTTTCCAGTGACAAGAAATGGCAGAATTATCTGGACTGGGCAGACCAATTTTATTTCGCTGTTGCGGAGAATTTTCCGGTCGAGCGTTTGGCAAATGAAATGCGCTGCGGGATTCTAATTACAGATGGGTTTGATACGCATATCCTGCGTGAGGCGCCATTGCATAAATTGCCTACACAACGTCGCATTCATCTTATCCGCCGGCTTGCCTTTGCAGCGATGACGCGGCTGTCTGCATAGGTGGAACTAATAGCCTAATTATTGTGAAGCCAGCAAATGTTCACGATGTAAGCAATAGATCCCAGCTGCAATTACCAGGATTGTACCCAAAAAAGACAGTCCGTCAGGCAGGTGTCCTGTAAGCAGGCAACTTAATATAGTTGCAAACACAACCGCTGTATATCGAAAGGGGGTAACAAAGCTGACATCCCCAACACGCATTGTGGCAATGCTCAGCACATATGCCGCAGGTATTGCTAGGGCTGCGCCGCCCATTAAGAACCAGCTGGATGGTGATGGTGCCTGCCAGCCAGCGGCGGCAGTGGCCATGCCGCCTGCAACCGTAACTGCGAGCGCCGTGACCAATGCAACAAGCAATGAGGGGGTTTGAACACTTAACTGGCGTGTCAAAACATCACGGGCTGCGATTAGGATTGCCGCCATCAGCACAGACAAGGAAAATACAGAAAAACTATCCAGCCCTGGCTTAATGATAAACATCACGCCAATAAAACCGGTGATAACTGCCATCCATCGCCGCCAGCCGACTTTTTCTCGCAGGATGATTGCACCAAATGCAGTCAGAATTAACGGAACCGCCTGTAAAACAGCTGTCACGTGAGCCAGTGACAGTTGTGACAGCGCTAGCAGAAACAGAAACGTGATTGTAATTTCCATTGCTGTTCGGCAGGCAATGATACCGCGGTCGCTGCGCGGCACAGCTGCAAAAAGTTGATGCCGCTGAAGGCAGATCAGCATAAGCATGGGACAAACAAGTAGCCCTCGCAGAAAAACACCCTGAACGACAGACAGTTCTGTAAAAACAAGCTTCATCATAAAATCATTCAAAACGAAGGCAAGTGAAGCGCCTGTCATCAAAGCGGCTCCCTTGTTATTATCGCTGAGCTTTGAGCAATTTTTTAATATGGCGTTCATGTTTTTCTTTGCAAATGATGAAGGTTGTGTCTTGGGGAACAAATTGGGTAGGTGCTGCGCTTACCGCGCCAAATCGGCTGGCGAGCTTTTCTGCAAATGCTTCTGGGTTCACATAGAAGATATGATTGTTGATTTTGGCTGTTTCAAGGCTGGTGATGTTGAGGATTAGCCCATATCGGACGCGCGCCCAGCTAACAGCTAAATGACGCAAAATATAATCTTCCCAAAGCTCATAATCATCAGTATGACAGAGGTTAAACGTGCCTACAAAGACAGCAAAATCAACAGGGTGTTTGGGCTGTCGGCCCAGTGAAAAGCGATGTTTATGAGAGGCATGTTTGCGTTTGCAATAGCTCACCATCTCAGGCGTTATATCCACTCCGCTGTAGTCTATTTGATGCCAGGCAGGCTTACTCTGGATATAGTGAAACAGCGCCCCATAACCACAGCCAATATCTGCAAGGCAGAAGCTAGTTGATCCAAACTCAGCCCTCATATTTGCCAGCACCTGCTCAAAGCGGGCTATCTGACTGACCCGTGAGGACCAGAATACCCCCTCTGCATGTGCGCCCTTTTCTTTAAAACGACGGGCATAGGCAGACTTAATAGAAGATTCAAACAAGGATTGGCTCAGGCGTCTAAACATCGTTTTTTACTAGCTGGGTTGTTGTATTTTTTGGGGGCTCAAAATAACTTAGTTTATTTTATATATTCATGAACAGAAGGTATCTGGTTCCATTTTTGACAGAATTTCACAGCCGCATTGAATAATTCATGCTCGCTGTGGATATTTCTAACATCTTTTTCCAAACCTAACTTATCTGCATAATAATACATCTGGAACAGACTATGCATTTGCAGAATGTATGCTTACTTATCAAAGGGAAAGGGCCGAATAATTATTGCGGACATCTGGGAATGATTTTCTGGTGCAGTGTTTTGTTAACATCATGGATTAATGCGGCAATGATGAGTTCAATATCTGCTCCATCTCACCCTGCGCGCATAGCTTTCTGCGGAGAATAGTCAAGTCTATTGATTAGGCGGCTAGTCAGGCTACCTTTTAGCCCTTTGAGAGTAGCCAAGTTGTGGTTTGGCAGGCTGCGAATTTGATCTCGCTCTGAACTTATACAAGAATTCATAATTTTCAACCGAACCTTGGCCCATGTCGTGAGAAAAAAACTATCAGTGGTCTGTCCATCATCAAAGCTTTTATTAGTCACTTCAGGCATCAAAGGTTGTACATGGCGAGCATTTTATGCCGCCTATCAAACGAAAATCTTGTTGTTTATTTCTTCTGTTTTTTATTTGTTCTGCACCAATTTAGCCGCGATTGATAGTTGATATTTGCGGGTGTTTCATGCACAACGGTAGCTATGACTAACATACAGCTTCCAGTTTCTGTTACTGACCTTTTCTCCATGTTCGGGGTAACCGATCCGGCGCAGATGTTGATTATACTGCTAAGCTTGGTTCTCGGGATATTATTAGTTCTTATTATGCTAATTGCTTTTCGTGGCCGATCATACGGAAGCAACTTATCTTATAAGGAAGGAGAGGCTACTGACTCATCTAGAGCTAAAACGCTAGCGCCTGAATCTATCATTTCCAAATCCACTCAGCCTGAAGAGAGTGACGCCTTAGCTGCACAGAGCGCAAATATAATAGAAAATTCTGAATTGTTATCAGAGCAAGTTGAAGATTTTCAGATTTTCAAACGCCCAAGACAAAAATCAACTCCTGCAGACCAGATAGCACCCTCTTTGGATGTAAAAGACCCAATTTCTACAGCGGACCACCTTCGGCTTATTGAGCAGGAGATGGTTAGACTACGCGGCCTCTATCAGGGTGGTCAAATCACCCGCGACATCTATATCGACGAAACCCGTTCATTATATCTTCAGGCGCGCGAATTATCATCTATATCCTGATCTGATTTTTCCAAGTCTTTTCCAATGTCAAATAACCGACAAGACTGACCATAGTAAAGGTCATCGCAGTTGATTATGCTCTTTGCCTGAGGCAATTATATTGGTAAATTAGAGGATGATGAAGTTTAGCTGATGGCAAAAGAACAACAGGCAAGCAAAGGAACTGCTCATACAAACCTGCATGAACAAGCCATTCTAGATCGGCGCTTATCCCAACTCGAAGTCAGTATTTTTATTACAGGTCTGTTTTGCCTGTTTGTTTTTGGGGCTGTGTTTTTTAATAACCAGATAATGAAAAACCATACTGTTCAAATGACCAGCCGGGCCCAGTCTGTTGCTGACTGGATCGCAGCGTCTCATAAAGTGCGAATACGGAATGCAGGACTTACCCCTGAACGTTGTCAGCGTGCTCAGAAGCCTTTATCCACTTGTTTCCAGGATATGGTTGCTCCTGGACAACCTCTCGAAGGTTTAAAAAATATTTATTCGGCTGATCATGCAACCGCCCCTGCTTTTGCCTTTGTGGATGTGCCGCATTCGGGTGACTTGCTGGCAAGTTGCCGCGGTTTACCTTCGCCTATTTATATCTCTGCTCCTGGACAGAGCTGGGAGGGTCGGCTAGAAAATTGGACAGGCGTGATTATTGTCCAGCCGGCTACTTTGTTAGATAATCTGTCTTCAGTGGCCAACAGTCTGTCTGTGGGTTATTGTGACAGAAAACAAAGGCTGGTTTGGGTGGGTTCTCCTGTTTCTTTTTAAGATTGCCTTAAAATGGTAAGGTAGAGCTTTAAACTGTCCTAATTATGGCGTTTATGATACATTGGCAGTTATTTTGCAGAGTTATGAACTTTAAATATAAAGACAGGATAAAAAATGGAACAAGGCCAGTCCATTTTTGTGGGTAACATCAAAGGCGGTGTGGGGAAAAGCACGATTTCGGCTTTTCTATATGATTATTTTAGGACATGTTTTCCTAAACGCTCGATTCAGATGTTGGATACAGATCGTCAAGGTACATCCTTTGAACTGCTTGGTTCTGTTGCTGACGAACGTGATATCCGTCATGTTCCTGTCAGCGATCGGTTTGATGGTCTTAGTCTTGTTACGCTGGACAGTATCATGCGCCGCATGCGCTCGAATGCAGAGTCTCTGACCATTGTGGATACTGGCGCAGGGTGGCCGGGTAATGTTTGGCAAATCGCGATGATGTGTGAATGTATTATCATCCCAACTTCACTGTCCTGGGCTGATTTACGGCCAACTGTTGAATTTGTGCGCGAGATGGATGAGCGGAAAGAAAGCAGTGGGTCTGTTACCCCCCACCTTATCATCGTTCCCAACCGCATTCCTCCTGCACAACGCGACCTGTCTGCTATTTCTCAAATTCTTGAGGGGCTAAATGTTGTTCTTGCCCCGCCTCTATCTGATTTGTCGCTTGTCCGCCAAATGTCTGCTGAATTCAAAGGTCTAGGAGAGGCAAAAGGAACTCGTTTTTACACTGAATTTGAGCGGCTTGGTGATTTTATCCGTGACTATGTTTTGTCAGGTAAGCTTAGCCAAATGTTCGAAGCTGAGCTGCAGAACAGCGGCTCTATTTAATTAACTCTCGAACTGCTCCATCTAAATCAGCAAATTACCTTAGCCTGTCTGTATCAAACGTTGCGCCACCCATTTATAAAAATGATGTGTTGGAAAGTCCATAACTGCAGAAAATTTTCCACCGTCATAAGACGGGGCCATACGTCCAGCTTGCATACCTTCTAAAACCGCGATATCTTCCATTAACACATCTTTCCACATCGCCGCCGAAATATAGTTCCTGCTCAAACTCAGCCCATCTGGTTTGGAGCGAGGCTGCTTTTTTCAATTTGAAACATAGCTGGGTCAGTGTAACAGCTGTTTGGTAGGCCTTGTGCGGTTTCAATTGGCTGCAGAGCTGAAACAAATGCATCCATATCACTATTCTCCTGGTTGGATTAGAAGTGGATTACTCCTTTTATGAAAAATAGGCTAGGCAGGTAAATTTTGCTTGTCTATTCTGCCCACGCTTCCAAAGTCGAAATTGCGAAAGTCGACTGAAAATCCGTGTTAGGTGACAATTGATGTCGACAGCAGAGCCACAAACTATACATACCCGGCTTGGCCCGGCCTTTTATGACGTCGTTACCCCGGCGCGCTTTCCCCAGTATATTCTCCGTTATCGCAATCAGCGGGCTGCAGAGCAAATTGGCCTTCAGGACCTTTCAGACGAACAATTCATTGATCATTTTGGCCGGTTTATACCTTTAAAGGGCAGCTTGTCTGAGCCGCTTGCGCTTCGCTATCACGGGCATCAGTTCGGTACCTACAATCCGGAGCTGGGGGATGGGCGGGGTTTTTTGTTTGCGCAATATAAAGACCAGCAGACAGGTCACCTTCTTGATCTGGGAACTAAAGGGTCTGGGCGAACGCCCTATGCACGCACTGCTGATGGACGCCTGACCTTGAAAGGCGGCGTGCGTGAGGTTTTGGCGACCGAATTGCTAGCTTCCCTAAATGTGCCGACATCACAGAGCTTCAGTCTGATTGAAACTGGTGAAGCACTTGAGCGGCATGATGAGCCGTCTCCCACACGCTCATCTGTTTTGGTTCGGCTGCTGCATAGTCATATTAGAATTGGAAGTTTTCAGCGACTTGCCTATTTGGGGCAGGCAGACAATCTTGAAAAGTTGCTGCGCCACACAGTGCGTCATTACTATCCTGAACTCGACTCAGATCTGGCATATAAACAGCTGATCCTATCTTTTTTGCCGGAACTAGCAGAGCGTGTGTCTGAGATGGTTGCGGGATGGATGGTCGCTGGGTTTGTTCATGGCGTGCTGAATACAGATAATTTCAACATCACAGGGGAGAGTTTTGATTACGGGCCATGGCGGTTTCTGCCTTATTGCGATCCAGGTTTTACTGCCGCCTATTTCGATCAAACAGGCCGCTATGCTTACGGCCGCCAGCCCGCAGCAGCAATGTGGGCTTTGTGCCGGCTGGCAGACTGTTTTGTGGAAATTGTAGACGCGGAGGTATTGGCAGAAACGCTGTCAAGCTTCTATTCTTCCATGGAACGCAATCTCGCCCGCCGGTTACGCTGGCGCCTCGGCTTAGAGGGCAATGATGACGATGCAAGCCAATTGTCAGCTCTGTTCTTTGAGGCTGCCAAAGCAAGCCAAATCGGTTGGGACAAGCTGTTTCACGAGTTGTATGGGGGGCACAGGCCGGACAAGTTTGCTGATCCAGCCTGGCGTAATTCTGCTGAACTGGTCAAGCTCGCTGATTACGCATCTTCATTATCGCCGCGACAGAGCAAAACAGCTGTTCAGGCTATGCGGGCCGCCCCGCTTATCTCGCTTGAAATTGATGTTGTTGAGCGGATATGGGCACCAATTGCTGCCTCAGATGATTGGTCGGAATTCACCCAATCCCTTCAGGACATCCGTGCTTTTGGTCGGCGCTTGCGCGCTTAAATACTGTCTGCAGACAGGCCGCGGTTGGTGACTTCACGCAACACAAAATTACTTTCCATGCGCATAACATGTGGCAATGCTGCAAGAAAATCTGAATGTATCCGACCATAATCAGCCACATCTTTTGCCGCTACCCGCAACAGATAGTCACTTTCGCCAGCCAGCAAAAAACAGGCTAGAATCTGGGGTATATTGCCGACTGCAGTCTCAAAATCCTGCAGCATTTCTTTTGACTGGCCCTGCAGTGTAATATGCACCAGCACCAGAACAGAATGGCCAAGCTTCTCCAGGCTAAGATTTGCATGGTAGCCAGTAATAAGGCCATCCTTTTCCAGCTGGGCGACGCGCCGCAGACAGGCTGATGCGGATAAACCGATTCTGTCAGCCAGATCAACATTAGAAATCCGCGCATTTTCCTGAAGAATGGAAAGTATTGACCGGTCCAATTTGTCCATTTCGCCTCCTGCTGTAAATAATTTATTTTTATAAAATAATAAATTGCACAATAATCATCGTATTTTTATCATAAAAGTTGATAAATGTTTAGAAAATTATTTTTGATGCGCATAATTTCACAATCTCATTTTTGGCAAATCCCTGTAAGTTTCTAATTCTGAGATGAATGCAAACCTGCAAGCAAAGCCAGTAAAGGGGAGAGTGTCATGCGCATAGGTGTGCCTGCTGAGAGCAAAGCAAATGAACATAGGGTTGGTTCCGTCATCTGTTAAGGAATTAACCGCAAAAGGCTATAATGTTTATGTTGAAACGGGTGCCGGGCGCGGTATTGCGGCATCTGATGCAGATTATGTAGAAGCTGGTGCAGAGATTCTTAGCATGGCTGAAGCGGTATTCCAGCAGGCCCAGATGGTTGTAAAAGTCAAGGAGCCGCAGCCAGCAAAATGGGCACGCCTGACATCTGAGCAGATTCTGTTTACCTATCTTCATCTGGCAGCTGATGCCGATCAGGCAGCTGGCTTAATAGAATCTGGATGCAGCGCGATTGCCTATGAAACCATCACTGATGATCAGGGTGGCCTGCCCTTGTTGGCCCCCATGTCAGAGGTTGCAGGACGCCTGTCCGTCATTGAAGGGGCATCCTGTCTAAAAGCGCATGAAGGGGGGCGCGGTCTTTTAGTCTCTGGTGTACCAGGTAAAAAAGCTGCGGATATTGTTATTATTGGTGGCGGTGTTGTTGGGGCAAATGCGGCGCGTCTGGCCGTGGGTTTAGGCACACGTGTGACTATATTTGACAAGTCATTGCGGAGACTGCGTTATTTGTCCGATATTTTTGGGGCAGCTGTGGAGACCCGCTATTCAACAGATGCGGCACTGGCTGAAGCTCTCTTATCGGCAGATGTGATCATTGGCGCGGTTCTCATTCCAGGGGCATCTGCACCGCAGCTTGTTTCTTGTGCGCAGCTGAAGCTAATGAAGCCAGAGGCAGTGCTGGTTGACGTTGCGATTGATCAGGGGGGCTGTTTTGAAACATCACGTCCGACAACGCATCAGGACCCTACCTATGTGGTTGATGGAATTGTCCATTATTGTGTGGCAAATATGCCAGGTGCGGTGCCGCTCACCTCATCTGAGGCTCTAAATAACGCGACATTACCGTTTGTGTTGGCGCTTGCAGAAAACGGCATTGCGGCTCTTGAAACTGACTCACATCTGGCTGCTGGTCTAATTGTACATCAAGGCAAATTGGTGCACCCAGCTGTAATTGAGGCCCTTCACTATCTTACAGCTGCGGAATAGAATATTTGTCCAAAAACCGTCTGCATGTGTGAGATTTAGCTTGACCTTAATAGGTATTTCACCCATATAGAGCCTGCACTTATCTCCTAACTTTAAAGGTAAGTAAGGTTATAAAGTGTTAAGGGGCCATAGCTCAGCTGGGAGAGCGCGTGCTTTGCAAGCATGAGGTCGTCGGTTCGATCCCGTCTGGCTCCACCAATTTTATCTTTTCACCATTTGTTCAGGCGAATAAAACAGGCTTGTGCGGATGAAAATAGAAGCTGCTCTGGGGATGGTCTAGAGTGCTGAATGCGGGAAATAAAGACAATGGCTGTTCCAAAGAGTAAAATTAGCAAATCCAAGCGGGACATGCGCCGGGCCCATGATTCGATTAAGAGTGATGCCTATGTTGAAGACAAGGTAACTGGTGAACTGCATCGGCCACATCACATTGACCTCAAAACGGGTATGTACGATGGTAAGCAAGTTCTTAAGGTCAAAGACCGGTTCTGAGAGCCTCAGGCTGCCTGATGACAAAAACAAAACCGACACATAAGCCTTTATTCTGTATTGGTGATATCGTACGTCATCGTCATTACCCATTCCGGGGCGTAATCGTCGATGTTGATCCTGAATTCGATAACACAGAAGAATGGTACGCATCCATTCCAGAAGATGTTCGTCCTGCACGTGAGCAGCCTTTTTATCATTTGTTGGCTGAGAATGCTGATAGTTATTATTCTGCCTATGTATCACAGCAAAATCTTTTATCTGATGATGAAAATGGGCCCGTTGGGCATCCTGATATTGAAGATGTGTTCGCAGGCCTTGAAGAAGGCAGATATCAGTTAAGGCGAGAAGCCTTTAACTAAAACTGGTGCTTATGGCAGACCTAGATCTGCCACCATCCGAAAAAACTGTAAAATTTATCAAATTAGAAGCCTAAATTGTCAAAGGTTGACTTGCTTTTGACGCAGCATTTCTTATGTTGACTAAATAAGACCAATATAGTCCTGTTTATGATAATCATTCGCAAATACGATGTTTTGTAATTGAGGGTGAAGGGCTGTGACAGATGGGAAAAATTAATTAGGAAATGCTTCGGCTTAACCGAATGACAGATTACGCCATTCTAGTGCTGGGTGTGTTACACAGTCGCCAGGACAATTTGGTGTCCAGTGGGCAGATTGCCGAGGCTGCTCAGCTCACACAAGCAACAGCTGCGAAGGTAATAAAAGCGTTGGTGGCAGCAGATCTGGTGCGAACACAACGTGGTATTCGTGGCGGTTGTCAGCTGTCTCGACCGGTTAACAGAATCAGTATTGCAGAGGTAGTTGAGGCTATTGAGGGACCAATCGCCCTTACAGCTTGTGTTGATGGGGCGGAAGAGCCATGTTCTGTGCAGCAGGGCTGTTTTATGGGGGGCAATTGGAACCGTGTGAATACAGCCCTCAGAGAAGCGCTTTTATCTGTAAGTCTCGCTGACTTATTTGATCCGGCCACTCTTTTTCCTGATCCAGCATCAGCTCAAAATATACAGACAAGCACATGAAACTAATGACGAACGTGAAGATTGGGTAGCAAAATATGGTAGCGACAGTTGAAACCATTGAAGCCGTTGAACAGGCGACTGGAGCCTATAAATACGGCTTTGTGACGGATATTGAGACAGAAAAAGCCCCAAGGGGACTGTCAGAAGATGTTATTCGTTTTATTTCTGCCAAGAAGCTGGAACCCGAATGGATGCTTGACTGGCGTCTGAAGGCCTACCGGTATTGGCTGAAGATGACACCGCCTGACTGGGCCAAGCTGAATGTCCCGCCAATCGATTATGATGATATATATTATTACGCAGCGCCGAAATCAGCTGAAGCGCCAAAATCTCTTGATGAGGTGGATCCAGAGCTGCTGCGCACGTACGAAAAATTAGGTATCCCGCTGAATGAACAGAAAATGCTGGCTGGTGTGGCTGTAGACGCGGTTTTTGATTCTGTATCCGTGGCTACAACGTTTCGTGAAGAGCTGGCTAAAGCTGGAGTTATATTCTGCCCCATTTCAGAGGCTATCCGCGAATATCCAGATCTAGTCCGCAAATATATGGGATCTGTGGTTCCAGTATCGGATAATTATTTTTCTGCGCTGAATTCGGCTGTGTTTACCGATGGATCTTTTGTTTACATTCCTGATGGCGTGCGCTGTCCGATGGAATTGTCCACTTATTTTCGGATTAATGAGAAAAACACGGGTCAGTTTGAACGCACGTTGATTATTGCTGAAGATAGCTCTTACGTCTCTTATCTCGAAGGCTGTACAGCCCCCCAGCGTGATGAAAACCAGCTTCATGCAGCAGTTGTCGAACTTGTTGCGCAGGCCGATGCTGAGATAAAATATTCAACTGTGCAGAACTGGTATCCGGGTGATGAAACCGGCAAGGGTGGCATTTATAATTTTGTCACTAAGCGCGGTGCCTGCCGCGGAGATAGGTCAAAAATTTCCTGGACTCAGGTGGAAACCGGATCAGCAATAACTTGGAAATATCCATCCTGTGTATTAAAGGGGAAGGATTCTGTGGGAGAATTTTATTCGGTTGCAGTAACAAACGGCGCGCAGCAAGCAGATACCGGTACAAAAATGATTCATTTGGGGGAAGGGTCGCGCTCAACCATTATCTCCAAAGGCATCTCTGCCGGGCGGTCAAACAACACATATCGCGGTCTCGTCGAGATGAACAAGGCTGCTGAGAATAGCCGGAATTTTACCCAGTGTGACTCACTTTTGGTTGGTGATACATGTGGGGCGCATACAGTCCCGTATATGGTGTCGCGCAATCCATCTGCCAAAATTGAACATGAAGCTACCACATCACGCATTTCTGAAGACCAGCTGTTTTACTGCCTGCAGCGTGGATTAGACGAGGAAGAGGCTGTGTCTCTAATCGTGAACGGCTTTTGTAAAGAAGTTATGAAAGAGCTACCTATGGAATTTGCGGTTGAAGCCCAGAAGCTTATTGGGATCAGCCTTGAAGGTTCTGTTGGTTAATTAGAAAAAGGAACTTATGATTTATGTCTCTTCTTGAAATTAAAAATCTGCATGCCCGTATCAACGACACAGATATCTTGCATGGGATTGATCTGACAATCGGCCGGGGTGAAGTGCATGCCATCATGGGGCCAAACGGATCTGGTAAGTCCACTTTATCCTATGTTTTATCCGGTCGTGACGGTTATGAGGTTACAGGTGGTGATATTCTTCTCGATGGCAAGTCTGTGCTGGAGATGGAAGCTGACGAACGTGGCCGTGCCGGCATGTTTCTGGCTTTCCAGTACCCTGTCGAACTTCCCGGTGTGGGTGGTATGGCGTTTTTGCGGGCGGCGGTGAACGCCCGTCTGCGCGAAGCAGGTAAAGATGAGGTTGATCAGCTTGAGTTTGTAAAAATGGTCCGCGCAGAAGCCAAAGGTCTAGGCATCAAAGATGACATGCTGAAGCGGCCTGTGAACGTTGGCTTTTCTGGTGGTGAGAAGAAACGTTATGAGATTCTGCAGATGGCACTCTTGAAACCATCATTGGCGATACTGGATGAAACCGACTCAGGACTTGATGTGGACGCGCT
The DNA here is from genome assembly GCA_902523435.1 of uncultured SAR116 cluster alpha proteobacterium. Lineage (GTDB taxonomy): Bacteria > Pseudomonadota > Alphaproteobacteria > Puniceispirillales > Puniceispirillaceae > JADHLI01. The sequence goes on along the minus strand of CABYZM010000017.1, from coordinate 17,221 downwards.
GAAGATTGTTTCAGAAGGCGTGAATCTACTGCGTTCAGCTGAGCGGGGCATGCTAGTCATCACTCATTATCAGCGTCTTTTAAATCATATTGTCCCGGATCAAGTGCATATTTTAGCAGGTGGGCGGATTGTCAAATCCGGTGATAAAACGCTGGCACTTGAAGTTGAAGAAAATGGTTATGCAGGGCTTGGCGATGCAGCCTGAACGTCTTTACGAAACATGGGCCGATCGAAAAGAAGCAGCGCAGAGTTATCTTGAAGCTGTAAACTGGCCAAACGGGCAGACAGAGGCCTGGAAATTCACTTCACTGTCGCATTTGTCTGATGTTGTTCTAAACCCGCCAAAACGGAGCGCATCATTAGCCCGCGATGCAAGGCTTGACGGAGAAGTGTTGAACTTCACAGCTGGTCTTGCGCCTGACCTTGCGGCCGCCAGCCTTCCTAAGTGCATCATCGCAACAGACATTTCTGCTGACAAGGCTATCTGCCACAAGGCTTTTGCCTTATTGCCGGACAACCACCATTTAACCGCATTGTCAGCCAGTCGCCAGACGGCAGCAGTGAAGATTGAGGTTGCAGGTCCAGCCAAGATTAATACGCCGCTTATTCTGCAATTCACAGATGGTAAAACAGATGAAGCAGCTCATCCATTTGTTTTCATTGATATCGCCGATGGTGCGCATCTTCATTTGGCAGAACTCCATGAAGGGGCGTCCAGTCTGTCGCAGCCTCTTATTTTTGTGCGGCTTGGACAGGGAGCAACGCTTGATCATATCAAGCTTCAGGACGAATCTGACCACACAACACATCTTGGCCTGACTTTATTCAGGCTTGCCGGTCAGGCAAATGTAAACAGTTTTTCGGTTTCCAAGGGTAGCCAGATAACCCGCATGGAAACGCATTGCTTTTTTGCCGCCCCAGATGCACAGGCTGCCATGTCAGCTGTTTATCTTGGCTGCGATAGCCAGCATCATGACATTACTACAGTTGTCAGCCATGAATATGCTAATTGTTCTTCACGTCAGCTGATCCGCGGTGTGCTGGATGACAAGGCGCGTGGTGTCTTTCAGGGGCGAGTGCGGGTTGCTCCGGATGCTCAGAAAACAGATGGCCAGCAGATGAGCAGAGCCTTATTGCTGTCTCGTGACGCTGAGGCTGATGCTAAGCCAGAGCTTGAAATTTTTGCCGATGACGTGGTCTGTAGCCATGGCGCAACCGTTGGCGAGTTGGATGAAACGCTTCTGTTTTATCTTAAAAGCCGCGGCATTGACGAAGCAGAAGCCCGCACCATGCTGATTGATGCCTTTCTTGTCGATACGCTAGAAGAAATCAGCTACCAGCCATTTGCCGACTTTTTGCGGGGTCAGGTATCTGGCTGGACAGCACGTAAAACTGGAGTTGAATAACAGGTAAGCAGATGATACAACAGGCCTCTATACATAAGACTGGGCAAAAGATGGGCTTCGATTCTGCTGTTGTCCGGGCGCAGTTTCCCATCCTCGACCAACAAGTGAATGGTAAACCGCTAGTTTATCTTGATTCAGCAGCATCTGCCCAGAAGCCGCAGATGGTTCTGGATACCATGTCTTCTGCTTACAGCCAGACCTATGCCAATGTTCATCGCGGCCTGCATTATTTGTCTGAAGCGTCAACAGATGCTTATGAGGCTGTGCGAGGCAAGGTTGCCAATCTCATTGGTGCGCGTTCTGAAAAAGAGATTGTGTTCACATCTGGGGCGACTATGGCCCTTAACTTGATCGCACATTGTTATGGTAACACCAACCTTGGCGAAGGCGATGAGGTGCTGATTTCAGTTGCTGATCATCATGCCAATATTGTCCCCTGGCATCTTTTGGGTGGCCGGGTTGGGTCAAAGACGGTTGCCGCTCCTGTTGATGCAGATGGTAGCTTCAATATGGAACAATTTAAGGCGTATATAACGCCACGGACCAAAATTATTTCTGTCCCGCATGTCTCTAACGTCTTGGGAACAGTCTTCCCGATTGCTGAAATTGCAGCCCTAGCGCATGAAAATGGGTCCATCTGTATAGTGGATGGCTGTCAGGGAGTGACGCATCTACCAGTAGATGTGACTGATCTGGGCTGTGATTTTTACGTTTTCTCCGGTCATAAACTATACGGGCCAAGTGGCATAGGCGTTTGCTGGGGCCGGTCTGATATATGGGCCGATCTGCCGCCATTTTTAGGGGGTGGGGATATGATTGATGATGTGAAAACGGACCAGTCAACTTATGCTGAACCGCCTTTGCGTTTTGAAGCGGGAACACCGCCCATTGTTGAATGTATTGGTCTAGGGGCAGCTGTAGATTTTGTACAACAGATTGGTATGGCGAATCTGCGGGATCATGAAATGGATATGCTGCGCTATGGTCATCAGCGTCTGGCGTCTGTTCAGGGCTTGAATTTCATTGGCGTTTCGGCGGGTAAATCAGGCGTGATTTCATTTACCCTTGATGCAGCACATCCTCATGATATTTCAACGCTGATTGATCAGGATGGAGTAGCGATCCGCGCTGGCCATCATTGCGCTCAGCCTCTGATGAAATTCTACGGGCTGAGCTCGACGGCACGGGCATCTGTCGGCGTTTACACTCAAGAATCAGATTTTGACGTGCTGGCTGAGGCGCTTGAAAAAGTTAACCGTATTTTTGGCTGAGCAAATAAGGATAACAAAGATATGAGCGGCATATCCAAAGTCCCTGCTGATTTTGCTCATAATGATGGGCCGTCCTTGGCTGATTTTTTACCTGATACCTCATCTGGCTATACAGCTTATGCCGGAACTGCGCTGACAGATAGCAAGGGCAACGCCCTGGATGAAGAGGTGGTGATTGGTGCTTTGAAAACAGTAAAAGATCCAGAAATTCCTGTAAATATTTATGATTTGGGCCTGATTTATGACATCAACTGTCACACAAATGGGGATGTGGCGATAAATATGTCGCTCACGGCACCTGGCTGTCCTGTTGCCGGGGAAATGCCTGCCCAGGTGGCTGAAGCTGTTGCCGCGCTTTCCGGGGCAGGGCGGATCGCGGTGACCCTTGTATGGGAGCCTGCTTGGACTCCGGAGCGCATGAGCGAAGATGCAAAGCTGGCTCTTGATTATGGCTTTTGAACGGCGCACTATGACGAATAACAGGAGTGTGATGAAATGACACAGACCGAAATCAACCCTTTTGGGACTGGCCAGCCTATACTTACGCTGACAGATGCAGCAGCCAAGCAGGCCCGCAAGCTGATGGATAAAGCTGAAAGCACAGCAATTGGCCTGCGTGTTGGCATAAAAACAGCAGGTTGTTCCGGGCTCCAGTATCAGGTTGAGTTTGCAAGTGAACAAAAACAATTCGAAGATAAGATCGAAGATAAAGGCGTGACCATTTTTATTGACCCGGCCGCAGTTATGTTCATCATGGGTTCTGAAATGGACTGGGCGGAAGATAAGTTTGCCTCATCTTTCACCTTTAAAAACCCCAATGAAACAGCCCGTTGTGGCTGTGGGGAAAGCTTTACAGTTTCTTAAATGACTGACCATGAGCCCCAACCGCTTGTTCGGCCGTCGCGCCGGACGGTGGCCGGTCTGTTATGGGAAATTATCCGATTTGCCGCCCCGCGGGGCAACCGTTCAATTCGTAACCGGATTGCAGGGGCCTTCATCTGCCTTATATTGGCCAAAGCCTCCAATATTTTCACGCCATTGATTTATGGCTGGTCCGTTGATCTTGTGAATGGTGATAACGGCTTTTCTATGATGGTGTTGTGGTATTTGCTGGGCGCCTATGCTTTGTCTCGCCTTGGTCAGCAGATTTTTTCAGAGGCCAAGGAATACTTGTTCAGCCGTGTTGCCCAGCGGGCGGTTCGTGCCGCGGCAATGACGGCTTTTACCCATCTTCATGCCTTGTCTATGCGGTTTCATCTTGATCGTCAGACAGGCGGGCTCACACGCGCAATTGAACGCGGTGCAAAGGGCATGGAATTTCTGATGACCAGTGCAGCTTTTGAGGTTGTGCCATTGCTGGTGGAAGTTATCTTTGTCAGCGCTTTGCTATGGGTCTTATTTGGTTTTCCTTATGCTGCCATTACATTTGTGACGGTTTGTCTGTATGCGCTGTTCACCATAAAGGTTACAGAATGGCGGATGAAATTCCGCCGGCAGATGAACGTTGCTGACGAACAGGCAGCAACGAAGGCTATCGACAGCCTGATTAACTATGAAACAGTGAAATATTTCAATGCTGAGACTGCAGAGGCCCATCGTTTTAACAGTTCAATGCGGGCTTATGAAGATGCGGCGGTCCTGTCTAGAACATCTCTCGCAGCGGTTAATGTGGGCCAGGGGGCAATTATCGCCCTCGGGCTGGTGTTGATTATGGGCATTGCTGGTCACGATATTCATCAGGGCAAGCTGACTGTTGGCAATTTTGTGACTGTGAACACTTATTTGTTGCAGCTGTATCTACCGTTAAATTTTCTAGGCTGGGTATATCGCGAAATACGTCAGTCTCTTGTGGATTTGGAACGTATGTTTACGCTTCTGGATGAATATCCCGATGTCCGTGATCCGGATAATGCGCCGCACCTTCATCTCGTTTCTGGTGAAGTTTGTTTTGAAGATGTTCATTTTGCTTATAACGACAGAGCGATTTTACGCGGTGTCAGCTTTACGGTTCCGGCTGGAAAGAGGGTTGCCATTGTGGGGCCAAGCGGAGCAGGAAAGTCAACAATATCTCGGCTGCTGTTCCGGTTTTATGATCCTGATGAAGGCCGCGTGCTTATTGACGGCCAGGATATTAAGACGGTGAAACAATCTAGTGTACGAGCGGCAATTGGTGTCGTGCCGCAGGACAGCGTCATGTTCAATGCCTCAATCGGATACAATATCGGCTATGGCCGTGAAAGTGCAAGTCAGGCGGAGATAGAACAGGCCGCAACGCTGGCGGCGATTGACAAGCTTATATCCCGCCTGCCAGAAGGTTATGAGGCGCTGGTAGGGGAAAGGGGGCTTAAGCTATCTGGTGGTGAAAAGCAGCGTGTGGCAATCGCTAGGGCAATTCTTAAACAGCCTACGATTTTTCTTTTTGATGAAGCTACTTCTGCACTAGACAGCCAGACTGAAAAAGATATCCAGGCTGCTTTAAATCAGGTTTCTGCAAGCCGAACGACACTTGTGATCGCGCATCGGTTGTCCACAATAATTGATGCAGATGAAATTCTCGTTATGGCAGAGGGCGAAATTGCTGAACGCGGCACACATCATGCTTTGTTGGCGCAGGAAGGTCTTTATGCTTCAATGTGGGCTCGCCAGTCCAAAGGGTTTGAAACAGACAGGGGCGAGGCTGCACTTGAACTGGCTGCACGGCAAGGCCCATGACAGATCATGTAACCGGAGACGGGGCAGGCTGGCCATCACTTATTTCTGCCCTTAACCCGTCAGAGGAAGCAGATTTGGTGGGCTGTCTTGGCGGACGGGACATTCTGTTGCCAGAAAATGAATACAGACAATATCCCCTACGTGGTCATCTCTGGCAGGCAGGGCCTCAGGCCAGGGGACAGGTTCTCGTTCTGCCTGGGTTTACGGAGTTTTGTGAAAAATATGCCCTGTTTGCGCGCCGTCTTGTTGGTGCAGGATATGATTGTCTGATAATTGATTGGCCAGGACAGGGGTGGTCTGGTCAGCTTGGCGCACATCAATTGGTTGTTCATCTTGATCATTTCTCTGCTTATTTCTCTGCACTGGACGAACTTCTTACAGCAGCAGGTTGGCAGACAGAAAAGCTGGCTGTGTTCGGCCATTCTCTTGGGGGGCATCTGGCCTTGAACTTCGCCCGGCGTTACCCTCAGTTTACAAAAAAATTAATTTTATCTGCGCCGATGATCGTACCAAAAGCCCCGCCTCTCTGGATGACACGTATTCTGGCTTCTGCGCTCATTCTGGCAGGATGGCGCTATCACGCCCTGCCTTTTGTGTCTATGCCCAGCATAGAAGAGCGGCGGAAATTCAAACTAAACAATCTGTTGACACGGTCACCAGAAGGTTATGATCAGCAATATCAGATTTTTGAAAAACAGCCAGAGTTGCGCCGGGTTCATGCTTCTGTTGGTTGGATCAGAGCAGCGTTTGCCAGCTGCGCTACCACCACCTTAAACCCGGCTTGGATGGGCGCAATTGCTGCGCCGGTTCTTGCCTTTCTGCCTGGTGACGAAAATATTGTCGATCCTGCTGCCAGCCGTCGCTTGTTGGCTGCGCTGCCAGATTGCCATATTATTGAATTAGCTGACGCCAGACATGAATTGTTGTCTGAACTGCAAGAGGTGAAAACACGATTGTTTGATGAACTCGATCAGTTTCTCGAGCTAGACCATAAAAGAGATTGCACATCTGCTCTGGGGGCGGATTAAGGCGCGAATTGTTCAGATATTATACGTTCTGGCAGGCCGCTGCCCGGGTCATAGAGTAGCGGAATAGAGATATCCTGGCGTTGCCAGATATCCACAGCGGCAATATTGCGGAATTCAATATTATCAGCAGTTACGGATTGTGGCCTGAAATCTGGATCAATGACATCAATATGAACATGGCTGTTAGCAGGTAGTAAAGCTCCGCGCCAGCGCCGCGGCCGGAAAGCAGAAATGGGTGTCAGGGCCAGCAATTCTGCCCCGATAGGCAAAATGGGCCCATGTGCAGACAGGTTATAAGCTGTAGACCCAGCAGGTGTGGCAACCAGAACCCCGTCACAGACTAGCATCTCCATCTCACGCTTACTGTTAATGTCAATAGCACAATGTGCAGCATTATGCGTTTGCCGCAGCAGGGCCACCTCATTGATCGCTAGAGCCTCATGGGTCTGGCTGGATACAGTTGTTGCTGACATCCGCAGCGGATGCACTTCGGCTCTGTCTGCGGCAGCAATTCGTTCTGGCAGCTTGTCCACACTGAACTCATTCATCAAAAAGCCGACTCGGCCGCAATTCATGCCAAAAAGCGGCAAATTATGCCGTATTGAATCCCGCATGGCCTGCAGCATTTGGCCATCGCCGCCTAGAACAACAATGATATCGGCAAGCTCAACATCACATTGTCCATAACGCTTTGTTAGTTGGGCCAGCCGGCTTTGCGAATCGGCATGTGTTGAGGCCGCAAAATGAAGTTTCATGGGACAATCTTATCCTTACTAAGCCAGAAAATGGCCTCTTTGGTTTATCTATACAGCAAAACTATCTGTTCAGACCAGACTTTCATAGCCCCCGCCAAGCGGAAAGCATAAGGCTTTTTTCTTGCTCCATATAAGTGAAGGGTCATACAAAAGGACGATGTAAGCTGATAATTTTCGACCAGAATGGAACCCGCGACATATGTCTGATTTTGATATTGCCCCAGACCCGCATGCTGCTGGGCTGACCACCTCGCTCCAGGGTGTGGATGCGTCTGGTCAGCCTATTGATTTGCCGGTGGTGACTGAAAAGCCCCTGACTATTTACCTCAACCGACAGGAAATCGTCACCGCGATGACCCTAGGGGATCGCCCGCAACAGATGGCCGTCGGTTTTCTCTATAATCAGAATATGCTGCAGCATGGCGACCGCATAACTGCGATTGACTATGATGAGGAGTTGTCCGTTGTGATTGTTCGTACGGCCCATGAAACCAATTATGAAGCTAAGTTGCAGAAGAAAATCAAAACATCAGGTTGTGCGCAGGGCACTGTGTTTGGCGATATTATGGAGAGGTTCGACAAGATCAAGCTGAATCCAGATATTCGAATTTCAACACGGCAATTAATGCATTTGTCAAAGGCGATTAATACAGCGCCCAGCCTGTATCTGACAGCGGGCGCAATACATGGCTGTGTGTTGTGCACCGCAGACAAACCGCTGATTTATGTTGAGGATATTGGACGTCACAATGCTGTTGATAAAATCGCAGGCTATATGTTCATGGATAACATTGCCTCAGAGGATAAGCTGTTCTACACCACAGGGCGGCTGACCTCTGAAATGGTGATAAAAACAGTGCTGATGGGAATTTCTGTGTTGGTATCGCGGTCTGGCTTTACTGAAGCCGGGGTCCGCCTTGCTCGCCAGGCAGGCCTGACCCTGATTGGTCGCGCTAAGGGGTCGAGGTTTGTGGCTTTATCGGGCCAACAGCGGATAATTTTCGATGCTAATGAAGTTGACAGACAGGCTGCACAGGCAGCGGACAAGCCGTCTGCCCAGCGGGCCAGCCAGCAGGATAAATCTAGATGATAGCGCTGGACACCGTCGCTGTCGGGTTTCTTGCTGGGGGACAGGCACGGCGCATGGGCGGCAAGGATAAACCCCTTCTGTCTATTGGAGGGCAGACAATTCTTGATCGTCAGCTTGATGCGACAGCCCTGCATAAAGTGCGCGTAATTAACGCAAATGGGGATTTATCACGCTTTGAAAGCTATGGTTTGCCCGTCATTCCGGACAGTCTGCCTGACTGGCCAGGTCCGCTTGCAGGTATTCTCTCCTGTCTTGACTGGCTGGCGCAATCCCACTGTGAATGCGATCTGTTGTTATCATGTGCCACTGATGCGCCTTTTATCTCCTCTGACCTGGCCTTCAGGCTTTTGCAGGCCCGCACTGCTGAGAACGCCACGCTGGCACAGGCGCGTTCATCTGGCCGGCGTCATCCTGTTTTTGGACTCTGGCCCGTCAGCATTCGGCAGGACCTCAGAACAGCATTGATTGAGGATGGTCTGCGTAAAATAGATGATTTTACGGACCGGTTTTCTTTAGCCATTGCAGACTTTGAAGGTCATCCAGACCCGTTCTCAAATGTGAATCAGCCAGATGATATAGCTGCAGCTGAAGCTTATTTTGACAGCTGATTTTCAGAAAATGCATCGCTTTTTGTTGGGTATTTGTGCTAAACAGACCGTATTTCTGGTGTTTAAATTTGATGTAAAACGGCAGTTGCAAAGATTAAAAGGGGAAAAGTGGCCATGACCGCACCTGACGTTGTCACTGAAATGTTCGCTGCTTACAGGACGTTATTGGACGGTCTTGAAGGCAAACTTGGAAGCGCTTTTTCTGATGCTGTTGATCTTCTTGAAGGGATGAGCGGTACAGTAGTGGTCTGCGGTATGGGAAAATCAGGCCTCGTCGGGGCGAAGGTTACCGCCACGCTGACCTCTACTGGAACGCCGTCTGTATTTTTGCATCCCGCAGAAGCCATGCATGGTGATCTGGGTATTGTGCGCAAGGGGGATGTGATCATCCTGATTTCCAATTCCGGTGAAACAGAAGAAATTACCCGCTTGTTGCCTGCCCTGAAACGCCTGGCTGTTCGCATAATTGCGCTGGTGGGAAATGTGGATTCAACAATGGCACGCGCAGCAGATATCTGCCTTAATGCGGCAATTGACAAAGAAGCTTGCCCTCTCAATCTGGCTCCAACCACCTCCACTCTTGCTGCGCTAGTGCTGGGGGATGCGCTAGCCGTTGCGCTGATGGAGAGGAGGGGGTTCCGGCCGGCTGACTTTGCCGCGACTCATCCTGGTGGCAAGTTGGGTAAAAAACTTCTTCACACAGCAAAAGATCACATGCGCAGTCATAATCTGCCGTTTGTTGACCCGAAAATGGTAATGAGCGAAGTGGTCGCAGTAATGACAGAAGGCCGGCTGGGGCTGGCTCTTGTCGGTGCAGCTGATGATCTGCGCGGCATTATTACAGATGGTGACCTACGCCGTACCTTGGTTGAGGGGCATGATCTTTCCAGTCTGACAGCAGAACAGGTGATGAATCCGACCCCGCAGACGATTTCAGCTGATACATCCTACGGTCAGGCAGAAGAAATGATGCTTGAGGCAAAAATCCAGGCCCTTGTTGTACTGTCAGATGATCGAATCGTCGAGGGCATCATCCAGATTTTCTGAACACTTGAGAGCATTGCGATGTCTGATTTGCCCAACTTGCTGTCTGACTTTGACTATCTTCTTCCTGAAGAGTTGATTGCTCAAACTCCGGCACGACCCCGTGAGTCAGCGCGGCTGTTAATAGCTGAAGTAGACGGGATTTCAGATCATATTATCGCTGATCTGCCAAAGTTACTGCGCCCGGGTGATCTGCTCGTGGTTAATGATACAGCTGTTATACCAGCGGCGCTGATTGGCCGCCGGGGGAAGGGAAAGGTGAGGATAAATTTGCATCGCCGATTGAAAGAGGATAGCTGGCTAGCCTTTGCCAAACCGGCAAAAAAATGCCTTCCAGGAACTGAGATCAGTTTTGCAGACGAGTTTTCAGCTGTTGTTACCCAAAAAGCTGATGGCGGTGAGGTGATCTTACAGTTTAACCAGTCCGGCGCCGCACTGGATGGCTGTCTTGAGCAGCATGGTCAGATGCCGTTGCCGCCGTATATCCGGCGCCCTGATGGCGCAAATGAGGTAGACCGGTATGATTATCAGACCTTATTCGCCACTCATGCGGGAGCAGTTGCTGCACCGACAGCCGGACTTCATTTCACAGATGAATTACGGCAAAAATTGATTTCTGCTGGTATCAATTTCACCGCCGTGACTCTGCATGTCGGAGCAGGCACATTCTTGCCGGTCAAGACAGAGAAGATACATGAACATAAAATGCATACCGAATGGGGGACTGTTTCTGTAGATACGGTGAAAGCGATCCAAAAGACAAAGGCAACAGGCGGCCGTGTGATCGCGGTTGGCACGACTTCTCTGCGGATTTTGGAGGCTGCTTTTGTGCATCATGGCCGGTTGGCTCCGTTCACAGGCGAGACTGATATCTTTATCACGCCTGGCTATCAGTTTGGTGTTATTGATATGCTCCTGACTAACTTTCATCTGCCAAAATCAACGCTCTTGATACTGGTTTCTGCCTTTTCCGGATACGATTTCATAAAGATGGTCTATCAACATGCGGTAGTTTCCGGTTACCGATTTTTCAGCTATGGTGATGCCTGTTTGTTGTCCTGTCAGAACAGATTTCCACTATTAGTTAAAAAGGAGCCGTCGTGACAAAAAATGATCGCCCTGCTTTTGGCTTTGAGGTGTTACAGCAGGATGGTGCTGCCCGCAGGGGCCGCGTGACCTCAGGCTTTGGTGTCGTAGATACGCCTGCCTTTATGCCAGTGGGCACAGCGGCATCAGTAAAAGCCATGATGCCGGAGCAGGTTGCCTCTACCGGCGCCCAGATAATCCTGTCAAACACTTATCATCTGATGCTCAGGCCTGGACCTGAACGGGTTGAACGACTGGGCGGGGTGCGCAAATTAATGGGCTGGGATGGCCCCTTGCTTACAGATTCAGGCGGTTTTCAGGTCATGTCACTGGGGCCGTTACGCAATATTAGCGAACAGGGTGTCAGTTTTAAATCACATCTGGATGGCAGTATTTTTGACCTGACCCCGGAACGTTCAACTCAGATCCAGCATATGCTGGATGCTACTATCACAATGGCTTTTGATGAATGCACGCCTTTCCCAGCGACTTATGACGAGGCACGAGCCAGCATGGAATTGTCCATGCGCTGGGCAGCGCGCTCACGTTCTGCTTATGTGGCACGGACTGGCTATGGCCAGTTCGGGATTGTTCAGGGATCTGTATTTGAGGATTTGCGGCATCAATCTATCAAAGCGCTAACAGATATTGGTTTTGAAGGGTATGCCATTGGCGGACTGGCAGTAGGTGAGGGGCAGGAGGCAATGTTCTCAGCCTTGAATGTGACCTGCCCTGCGATGCCGCCAGATAAGCCGCGCTATTTGATGGGGGTAGGCAAACCGGCTGATATTGTTGGGGCAGTCCAGCGCGGTGTGGATTTGTTTGATTGTGTCATGCCGACCCGCTCTGGACGCACAGCACAGGGCTTTACCCGGCGCGGGCCTGTGAATATCCGAAATGCCCGTCATGCAGAGGATATGCGTCCTTTGGATGCAAGCTGTTCTTGCCCTGCCTGTAAGAAATTTTCACGGGCCTACCTGCATCATCTCTTTAAGGCTGATGAAATTCAGGGGTTGATGCTTCTGACCTGGCATAATCTGCAGCACTATCAAGACTTAATGGCCAGGCTGCGTTCGGCCATTGACTCTGGCCTGCTGGATGATTTTGCCGCTGGTTTTGCAGAAGAACAGGCCCGCGGTGATATCCCGCCCCTCTAAGCCATGATAGATAAACAGCAAAATGATATCAAAGATTGGTTGGCTGCAACGGCCCAGTCTGAAGGCTTTGATATCTGCGCGGTTACGGCCGCAGAGCTGCCTGCTATCATTGGTGCTGGTCTGGATAACTATCTGCAGGCAGGCTATCACGGAGATATGGGTTGGATGGCCGAAACACGAAGCAGACGCATCACCCCGACAGCGATGTGGCATGCGGCACGCACAGCGGTTATTTTCGGCTGTAATTATGGTCCGGACCATGACCCGATGGATAATCTGGCTGCAAGATCGTCTGCCAATATTTCTGTCTATGCGCGCGGTCGAGATTATCATGATGTTCTGAAAGGCCGTTTAAAACAGTTGGCTGGGCGCTTAGCTGCACGAACAGGCTGGCAAGTCAAAATTTTCGTGGATACTGCTCCGTTGATGGAAAAACCACTGGCTGCACAGGCCGGGCTGGGCTGGCAGGGCAAACATACTAATCTTGTGTCCCGCAGCTATGGCTCATGGTTGTTTTTAGGCACAATTCTGACAGATGGCCTTTTGCCGCCGGATCGGGCTGCTTCTGATTCTTGCGGGAGTTGTACAGCCTGTCTTGATATCTGCCCGACAGATGCATTCCCCGCCCCTTATAAACTGGATGCGCGGCGATGCATTTCGTATCTAACCATCGAATTTGACGGGATAATCCCGTTTGACTTCAGAACAGCTATAGGCAACAGAGTGTTTGGCTGTGATGATTGTTTGGCTGTCTGTCCCTGGAATAAATTTGCTTCGTCCTCTCATGATTTAAAACTCACCGCTGCCAAGGCGCGCGCCTTGCCGACTTTGCTGGATATGCTCAGCCTTGATGAGGCAGGATTCAAATCTTTGTTCTCTGCCTCTCCTGTCAAGCGTACAGGCTATATCCGGTTTATGCGCAATTGCCTGATCGCTGCTGGTAATGCAGGCGATAACAACTTAATTCCTGGGGTGAAATCTTATCTTCTTCATTATGATCCGCGCCTGCGAGCCAGTGCGGTCTGGGCGTTGTCCTGTTATCTGGATGGGGGTGCGCTTGCTACACTGCATCCTGCAGAGGAAACGGATGTTGATGTCCAGGCAGAATGGAAAACCGCCCTCAATCTGGCTGATTAAGAGCGGTTAAGACCATCGCTAATTCAAGGCTACAGGCCTTTTAACTTAACTGATTACTTCGCTCCCCATGGTTTTCATGCATGAAACCCCTTCCTTGTGATAATTTTGTACAAAGTACCACATTCAGTGAGGTAGGTCCTTTTATGGCTGTATGACAGATTTTCTAGCCTGGAAGGACTGCTTCTGTCACACTTTAACACAGCTCTGCGGTGCGTCTCTTCCGTCAATTACTCTGCAAAGGTAGGATGGAATTAAGGAAAGGAGAATATAATGTCTACTCTTTTTATCACAGATGACAGCGCGAGCCGTCACCAGACGCCCCATGGCCATCCTGAACAGCCATTGAGACACAGCGCAATCATGTCTGCCTGTGCTGAACATATTCAAGAAAAATGGACAAAACGGCAGGCCCCGGAAGCCAGCTACGAGCAGCTGTGTCTTATTCATAGCCCGGCCTATGTTGAAACGCTTGTGCATGAGCTGCAAACAAAAGCCATTTCAACCGAACGCCTACATCAGATAGACGGGGATACCTATGCTGGCCCGGACAGTCTGGACGCTGCCTTGCGCGGGGCAGGCGGCGCCTGCGTCCTTGTTGATCAGGTGATGCGCGATGGTGGTGTTGGTTTTTCAGCGATGCGGCCACCGGGTCATCATGCTGAACCTAATCGGGCGATGGGGTTCTGTTTGTTTTCATCTGCTGCCATTGCCGCCCGCTATGCACAGATTGAATATGGTGCAGAGCGTGTCGCGGTGCTTGATTTTGATGTTCATCATGGCAATGGCACGCAAGCTGCCTTCTGGGATCAACCAGATTTGCTGTATGCCTCTAGCCATCAGATGCCTCTTTATCCAGGAACAGGCGCAGCTAATGAATGCGGCGCGCATGAAAATATTTTTAATCTGCCTTTTGCGGAAGGCACAAATGGAGAAGAGATTCTCTCTGGCTGGCGAGAACAGCTTCTGCCGGCTATTGCCGCTGGCCATCCAGATCTGATCGTTATATCAGCAGGGTTTGATGCGCATGCGGACGACCCACTTGGTGGGCTGAACATGACCACTGAGGATTTTTATGCCCTGACTTGCGCAATTTCTGAGCTGGCCGCAGGTTGTTGCAGCGGACGAATCGTCTCTGTTCTCGAAGGCGGGTATGACCTAAACGCGCTGGGCGCATCTGTTCTAGCACATCTGCAGGTGCTGGCAGAAAGCTGAACAATTCGGCAAGGCTATTTATCAACCCCAATATCTTAAGCTTGGTGATGGGTTCTGGTTATCACAGGAATTTTGGAGCGGCTGACCAGGTTCGAACTGGCCCTAAGAGCTTGGAAGGCTCTTGTGCTACCACTACACCACAGCCGCCTATATTCGGGGCGATGCAATCCCCGCCCTTTCCGCAAGGGTATAGCAGCTTTATTCTGAAAATCAAGCTGGCTGTTGCAGAAAGGTAAAATGCTGCTTTGCTTTAATTATCCGCTGTTTGACCAGGGGGGCGGGGTTTTGGCAAAGAATGCGTTAATCCCCTCTCGGGCTCCATCTGTTTCCCAGATTGTTGCAAGTGCGGCGATCGCTGTTTCATTCTGTGCGTTGTGATCAGGGGTTTGACTAAAAGCGTTTATTAGCGCTTTTGCCGCCGCCATAGCCTTTGGCCCAGCCTTTAAAGCGGTGTTAATCTCAGCTTCCACCGCTTCATCCAGCCTGTCTGAGGCAACTGCATCTGCCACCAGGCCGCAGCGTACCGCCTCGTCAGCCTTAAACATTCTGGCAGTGATGATCAGCCGGCGAAGACCCGCTTCGCCCAATCGGCGCCAGATAAACGGGCCGATAGTTGCCGGGATCAGGCCCAGTCGCGTTTCAGAAAAACAGAATTTTGCGCTGACTGCGCTCAGCGTGATATCGGCTGCACTGATCAGGCCCAAACCGCCACCAAAGCTGTTTCCTTGAACACGGATAATCACAGGTTTTGGCAGGTTGTTAATGGCATTAAGCATATCAGAAAGGGTTCTGGCTTCTGCAATACGGCTCACTTTGTCTTTTTGCTGCTGTTCCTGCATCCAGGTTAAATCTGCGCCCGCACAGAATATTGGCCCGTCTGAGCCGATTACCACGGCACGCACTGCCTGATCTCTGCCTAGCGCAAGGGCCGCCTGATGGAGTTCACGGATCATCTGCGCATTCATGGCATGGTGCTTATCCGGCCGGTTCAACCACAGCCGGGCTACGCCTCGACTATCTTTATCTAGTTTCAGCGTCTTATAGCTCATCCGTTGTCCTTTCTATTCAGGCCCATGTCTTTAACAACCTGTTCCGCGCTGATAAGCTTATCTCTGTTCAAGCCAGTATGCCAGCCAGCCTGTTCCAGCGCATCGTGCAGAGCCAGCGTGTTTACATTGCCTTTGGCCCCCGGCGCATAGGGACAGCCGCCAAGCCCGGCAATTGCTGAATCAAACCGCCGTAACCCATAGCCCAGCGCGTGTTTCACATTGGCGATCGCCTGATGGTTGGTATCATGAAAATGGCCGGCCAGCCTTTCCCCTGGCAGATGCGCACAGAGCAGGTCAAGCAAGGTGCAAATAGTGTCTTTTGTGCCCTGACCTGTCGTGTCTCCCAGCGATATTTCATAACATCCCATTGTCAGAAGCTCTTCTGCCAGTGTCAGCACAGGCTCAGGCGCAACTATGCCTTCATAAGGGCAATGCACAACAACCGAAATATAGCCGCGCACTCGTATGCTTGCAGCCAAGGCTTCTGCCACAACTGGCCGGAACCTGTCCAAACTTTCACGCACGCTGCAGTTGATATTATGTTGACTGAACCCCTCTGTCGCGGCCCCAAAGACGGCCACTTCATCCACTTGTGCGGCCAGTGCTCCTGCCAGCCCGCGCTGATTGGGGGTCAGCACAATATAATCACTTTCTGGATGGCGGGTGATCCCAGCCATCACCTCTGCTGCATCCCCTAATTGCGGCACCCATTTAGGTGAGACAAAACTTGTGGCCTCTATGAGGCCGAACCCCGCTTCTGACAAGCTGTCTATTAAGCGGATTTTTACCTCTGTCGGGATCAGGCTCTTTTCGTTTTGTAGCCCATCACGCGGGCCAACCTCAACTAGTTCAACGGCGTTCATACCAAATCCTCATTCTGCTGCACGAAGCTGCATAAAATCTGCCCTGCAGAGACTGATTCGCCTTCATTGACCGCAATCTTTTCAATCTGGCCATTTGCCGGGGCTAGGACAGGCTGTTCCATCTTCATCGTTTCCAGAACAATAAGCCGGTCACCTGCAGTAACTTTGTCTCCATCCTGGGCGATGATCTGGCTTACAGTTGCGCTCATCTGGGCGCGGATAATGCCATCAGATTGTTCTTCTGTATCCTGTTTGATTCTGTGGGCCAGATGAAAGACCCAGATATCAGCACCGTCACTGGCCCAGATGGTCTGTCCTTTTGTGAAGGTATAAACCGTTACCTGGCCGTTCGGCCCATTCAGCTGCCAACTTGTTAATTTATGAACGGTGCAGCGAAGCACAGCATAAGATAAGGAACGCCCGTCGATTTTTAATGTGATGTCATCTGCACTTTGTATCTGCAGAACCAACCTGATTAACCCTGCTTTAGCCTTTAGTAACACAGGCAAGTTACCCGCCCCCCAGTGCCGCCATGCAGGCAGAGCTGTATCTGCCTGTAACTGGCTCATTCCAGCTGCGGCCAGAACCGCATCTGGGGGCGAGCTCTGGTTTGTTAGGTACTGCAGATTCTGATCCACAAAACTGGTTGTCATCTGCCCGTCTTTGATCGCTTCATGCTGGCATAAGCGGCTTAAAAATGATAGATTATTGGTCAGTCCAATAAGACACGTCTGGCCAAGGCCACGGGCAAGCTGCTGCAGCGCTTCTTGCCTGTCCGTGCCGGTGGCGATCATTTTGGCGAC